>NZ_JBEYVC010000299.1:0-7295 GCF_040643855.1 Streptomyces sp. NPDC047072
ATCCCGTCCAGCATCCCGAGCCCGGCCCGCAGGATTGGCACGACCAGCGGCCGCGGATACGACAGCTTCACCCCGGTCGTGGGTGAGACCGGCGTCCCGGGTGTCGTGCCGGGCCCGGCGGCGGCGAGCTTGCGGACCGTGTCCACGGACTCATCAAGGCGATCGGCGACGGAACGGACTCCGTCGAGTTCGAGCATCTGGCCGACGCTCTCGGCCTGTTGACCCCGCAGTCCCTGCTTCGCCTTCTCGGCCTCCTGACGGAGCCGGACGGCGTACGCGACGATTCTCTCCTCGGTCGTTGTCGTGACGTCCTGGATCTCCTGCGCCGCCACTTCGTAGACGGTGGCCAGGTCCTCCAACTGCCGCTCGCGCTCCCAGTGCCCGGCCCTGCGTGCCCGCACTCGCTCGCGGGCCTCGACCTCGCGCGCCGACCGCCGCTGCTTCCGTTGGCCCATCGAACTCGCCTCTCCTCAGCGATGATTTGCGGCTCATTGTGTCTGATGAATCCACCTCCGATACATGGGGAATCCGTGGCCATTTCCCAATGACGCATCCAGAGGCTTTCAGAGGCATTCAGAGTGACTTGATCTTGTCTGTGGATAACCGAACTGCGCGGTTTTCCCCAGGTCCGCTCAGGAGAGCGGACCTGGGGAAAACCGTGGTCGCTTCGCGGTCCGCGAAGGAGGAAGGCGCAGTTCGGCTCGTCGGCTCGGCTCGTTCCTCGCTCACCAACTCCCCTTCCCTGCACCCCCCTTCTTCGCGGTCAAAGCTCTTGCATTCACAATGACACAAGGTAATCTGAGTTCATGATGACCATCCACAAGCTCTCAGCTGGTGATGGCTATCGCTATTACACGAGCGAGACCGTGACCGGCGATGTGCGCCGTTCTCCCGACCGCGACCTGGGCGATTACTACACGGCGGAAGGAAATCCGCCCGGGGTATGGGTCGGTGGCGGCACCGCGGAACTCGGCGTCTCCGGGACAGTGTCCGAGGAGCAGATGGAGTCCCTGTACGGCGAGGGGCTGCACCCGAATGCGGACGAGATCATCAAGGCGGCAGTGGCCGAAGGGCTGTCGCCCGCCGAGGCCACCCGCCGGGCGCGGCTGGGGCGCCGCTTCTACCGGTACGACCAGAGCGCCGGCCCTCTCGCAGCTGCGATCCAGGACGAGATCGAGGTCTTCGAGAGCCGCAAGGGACGGGAGGCGGCAGCCGACGAGCGCAGGCAGTTGCGCTCCAAGGCCGGCGCGATCGCCTACCGGAGGGACTTCGGCCGATCACCTAAGGATGCCGAGGAACTCGCCCGCTACATCAGCGCCCACACCGGTTCACAGCAACAGGCTGTGGCCGCCTACGACTTGGTCCTGCGGGCGCCGGAGGACTTTGGCAAGGGACTGTTCGGCACCGGCGACGAGGACGTGTGCCGGATCGTGATGGAGTGCGACGAAGAGGCGGTCCTTCAGACCATCACCTGGATCGAGGAACACGCGCTCGCCACCCGGACCGGCATCAACGGCGTCGCCCAGGAAGAGGTCAAGGGCGGTTTGGTCGCCACTCTCTTCCGCCACCACGACAACCGGCTCGGCGAACCCCTGCTCCACCATCACCTGGTCGTGGCGAACAAGGTCCGCGGAGTCGACGGCAAGTGGCGCTCGATCGACGGAAAGCTCCTGTACGCGATGGGAGTTGCCGCTTCCGAGTACTACAACCAGCTCGTGATCGAGAAGGTCTGCGCCCGACTCGGTCTGGAAGCCGAGGAACGTGAAGTCACCCCCGGCAAGCGCCCGGTCATGGGCATCAAGGGCTTCGACGCCGGAGTACTCCAGCCCCACGCGAAGCGCACGAAGGACATCGGCAAACGGCTGGAGAAACTGCTCCGCGCCTACCGCCAATCGCACGGCAAGGAACCGGGAACAGCAGCCCGGATGGCCCTCATCCAGCAGGCGACGCTGGAGACCAGGCCGGTCAAGAAAAAGGGACGCTCCCTGGCCCAACTACGGTCGGGATGGCGCAACACGTCGATCGCCGCAGTCGGGCACAAACGTGTCGACGCCCTGCTGAGGACGGCACAGGCCAGCGCCTCCCTACCCCGTGAGGGCACTGTCGATCTCACCGAGAGCGACGTCGCACAGGCCGCGGAAGAGGTCCTGGGGGTGGTCTCCGACCAGCGGGCCGTGTGGGGTGAGCGGCACGTGCTGGCCGAGGCACGACGCCACGTCGTACGCCTCACCCGGGGCCGCAGCACCGCAGCCGGCGGGCTCGCCGAGCGGATCACCGAGCGTGTGCTGTCGCACGGTTCGCTGAGTATCACCCCGCCCGAACTGCACCGGCCCTTCGCCCCGCTGCTGCGGTCGGACGGCAGCAGTATCTACCGGCGCCGGGAGTCGGTCCTGTACACCTCCCGCGAGATCCTGGCCGCCGAGGACCGGGTCCTCAACGCAGCGCGCACCATAGTGAATCCCGCCCTCCACGGCGACCGGTTCGCCGAGGTCGCCAGCCGGTTCACGGGGCGCCGACTGGACGCCGGGCAAATGCGGCTCGCCAAGGACTTCGCCTGCGCAGACCGGCTCGTCGTCGGCGGCATCGGCCCGGCCGGCGCGGGCAAGACCACCGCCCTCGAACTCGTCCGCGACGCGGTGGCCGCCGGGGGCGGACGGCTCATACCCCTCGCCCCCTCCGCACGCGCGGCGAAGGTGATGGAGGGCGATCTCGGCACCACGGCGTACACGCTCCAGGGTTGGCTCGCCCAGCGCGACCGCCTGACCGAGGGCAGCATCGTCCACCGTGTCCTCCGGCGGAGCAGCAACAAGCGCCGCAAGGCCAGCGCGCAGGAGTATGCGCTGCGGCCGGGCGACGTGATCGTGGTGGACGAGGCGGGCATGGCGGGAACGAAGAACCTCGCCCGCGTCGTGGCCGAGGCCGAGTGTGCCGGCGCCCTGGTCCGGCTCATCGGTGACCCCGCGCAGCTCGGTGCCATCGAGTCGGGAGGCGTGCTGCGCCTCCTCGCCCGCGAGGTCGGAGTGGTGGAGCTGGAGGAGATCCACCGCTTCCAGACCGAGGGCGAGGCGGACGCCACCATGGCCTTGCGCGACGGTGATCCGGCCGAGGCCTGGAGCTGGTACCTGGACCAGGGGCGGGTCGTGGCCGGCGCCCGTGAGGAGATGCTGGACGCCGTCTTCGCCGGGTGGCAGCACGACATCGAGTCCGGGGTGCAGGCCCTGATGATGACCGACGACAGCGAGATGGTCCGCGAACTCAACCTCCGTGCCCAGGCCTTCCAGCTGGCCTCCGGCCGCCTCGACCCGAGCCGGACCGTCCGGCTGCGCGACGAGCTCCAAGCCGCGGTCGGCGACGTCATCGTGACGCGCAGGAACCAGCGCAAACTCTCGCTGCTGGGCGGCCACGACTGGGTGAAGAACGGCGATCAGTGGATCGTCGAACAGATCGACCGACGCGGCCATGTCCGCGCCCGCCACACCGGCCACGGCGGCCGGGTCGTCCTGCCGCCGCACTACCTGCGCCGGCACGCGGAACTGGGCTACGCCTACACCACGCACCGCGCCCAGGGCATCACCGTTCAGGCTGCCCACGGCCTGATCACGGCCCGTACCTCGCGGGAAGCCGCGTACGTCGAGGCGAGCCGCGGCCGTCAGTCCAACCGCCTATACGTCGTCACCGAGGACGCCCAGGGCATGCGCGACGTGCTGGACACCGTGGCCCACAACAGCCAGGCGTCCATCTCGGCCCGGGAGATGATTGAGGTCGAGCAGGAACGCGCCTACGGCATCGGCCAGCTCATCGCCGAGTACACCGATGTCTACGCCCGTGCCACCAGTCAGCGGCTGCACAACCTCCTGCGCCGTGTGCTCGGCCTGGCGGCCGAGATGTTCATCGGCGCGGACGCCTGGGAGGTCGCCGAGCGGTCCCTGCGTGCCGCCGAGGCCGAAGGCTGGGACCTCGGCCGACTCATCCAAATAGCCTTCGACGAGCGGGACTTCGCGGATGCCGAGGACCCGGCCGCCGTGCTGGCCTGGCGCATCGACCACCGCGTCGAAGCCGGACGGCAGGCCGCCGAACGTGCCGCCCGAAAGGAAGCCGCGCCCGGCGGCAGCCGTCCGCTGAAGACGCTCGGCGCCGAACAGCTGCAGAGCCTTCTGGACCTCGCCGAGCACCACCGCCGTGCTGCTCTGGAGGAACTGCGACGGGCGGACGCGTCCGTCGACAGTCAGCCCCGGCCGGTCATCGTGGACGGCCTTCCTCATCCCGCCTGGCCCGACCGTGCACACGGGCATCTCACCCGCGCCGAACTTGCCGCGGCCATTGCCCAGGCCCGTGACCAGATCCGCCGCGCGCAGGACGAAGGCGACCACGACACCGAGCGCGCCGCCGCCGCGCAGCATGCCCTCCTGCGGCGCGAACAGCGCCTGCGCAGGTCCATGCCCGCACGCGAACGCCTGCGCGAGGACTGGCAGCGTGAACCCCGGCCTGGCGCCAGCCATACGGCGACCCAGCCCCTGGAAGCCACCCGTGCCGAGCGCACCGCCAACCTCCACCGGCAAGACGCGGCCCGCGAGCGACTCAAGCGCGCCCAGCTCATCGCCGCCAGGATCCGCGCCGAGCAACGGCTCCGTGACGAACTACCGCACCGCCCGGTACCGGCTCCGGACCACAGCGGTCACCTGCCCGACTGGATCGCTCCGTCGGCCGCCGTACGGGACATGGACACCCCGGAGGGCTGGCGGCAGCACCTCGTCGAGCGCCGCTTCGTGCTCTCCGAGCGGCTGGAACAGATGGGACTTGCCCTGGCGCAGTCCCCGCCGTCGTGGGCGCGGAGCCTCGGTCCGGTACCCCTTGAGGGAACAGAACTACGCGGGCAATGGGAGCGCACGGCGGCGGTGGCCGAGGTGTGGCGTATCCGCCACGCTCTGGCCGACAACGTCCCCGGCATCGGTGAAGCACCGTCCGATCCCCGTGACGCACATGCCTGGGAGATCTTCCAGCAGCGAATCGCCGAGGTCGGCCGCCGTGCGCGTGCGTCCGCCGCCGCCCGGCACCGGCCCAACGAACCGCAAGGTGGGATGCGGATCGCAGCCCGTACGGCCGAGAACCTTCACTACCGGCTGCGCGACGCGCAGGTCTCCGAGCCGGATGACCGGGAAGCGGTATCGGCCGCCGCCGCGGCCTTCGCCGAACTCGCCCTGCGACGGGTCTTGGAAGGTGAAGAACCCGTTGAGGAATGGGTCGAGCAGATCCCTGCGCCGGCCGCGGAGGACGGCACTCAGCAGGACCAATGGGAAGAACTCGTCGCAGCCCTCGCCGCCTACCGGCTGCTGAACGAGATCGACTCCGCCGAGCCTTTGGGGGAGACTCCTGATGAGGCCGAAGAGCGAGAGCGGTGGGTCAAGCTGCACGAGGCCATGACGCTCTTCCAGCGATCCCGCATTCAGCAGCGCCTGGGAGAAGTCCGAGCACACCGCGACGCCGAACGAGCCCGGCGCGGCCTCGCCCCTGTGGCATCGGCCCTGCCCTCGGACGATCTCACACGCGGACGCCGGGCCGACAGCATCCAAGACGAACAGAACCACCACCGACGCCACGGCCCCAACGCCGGACCGCGGCGGGGGCCGGGAACCTGACCAAGAAGGAGAGAACATGGACGAGCAGAACCAGAACACCGTCGGCGAAGGGCTCACCGCCGAACAGCAGGAACTCCTCGCGCGGTTCGCCACCCGGCGAGCCGCCCGGCTCGCCGTGGCGTCAGGTCGTACCCCGGAGTTGTCGGCCCTGGAGACCCGACTGAAGGAGATGGATGCCGCCTTCGCGGCCAGCCCCGACCGCGACAACCCGCTGGCTCAGGAGAACCACGAACTCAAGCGGTACACGGCCATCCTCGAAGAGGCCATACGGGCATTCTGGGCCGGCGAACTGGCAGCTCACGCAGGGCAATAGCCCTGACCAACACGTGGCACCTGGACGTGATCGTCCGCGGCCGATGGCTGGATTCAACGGCATCAAGCCGACGTCCCGCACAGCGGCCGGTCCACAGCCGGCCTGGACTGCTGGCGAGAGGTGTAGCCGTCTGGAGCACCTGTACCCACTGCACCCACAGAATTGCGAAGAGAGAAGGACTCCACACCATGCCATCCGCCGAGGGCGGCGAGCGTACTCCGTCCCTGTACTTGCAGGTGGCTCAGCATGTGGCCAGCGACATCAAACGCCACCGCTACACCGCCGGTGCTTTCCTGCCGTCGGAGACCGCCATGATGAAGACGTACGGCGTCGGCAGGCACACCGTACGGTCCGCAATCGGCGAGCTGCGCCGCATGGGGCTGGTCGAGTCTCTCCAAGGCAGGGGCACCAGGGTTCTGCCCGCCAAGAATGTCCTGCTGCCAGTGGGCCTCGATCGATCGGCTCAGCTGAGCCCGATTCCCCCCGACGCCACTTCGATCGAATCTCCAGTCGTGTGCCGAGGCAGTCTCGAAGGCCCGCCCGCCGTTCTGTTGGGGCAGCAGGACCAAGAGGCCATCAGCGTGTCCCGCACCCTGTATGACGCTGCGACCGGCGTCCTCATCCACCACCGTGCAATCATTCCCGCTGCCACCGCAGCCGACGTGCCCTCGCTTGCCGAGGCCGACGTGAGAGAGCTCTACAGGAGACTTGCCGAGGCCGGGTTCAGCCTGGCGTTTGTTGACCATGTGACCGCCCGTACGGCACATCCCGATGAACGAACCACGTTCGGCCTCAGTAACGTCGACCCGCTTCTGGTTACCTATCGTGTGACCAGCGATGCCGACCACGGACGCCTCCTGATGTGCGAGGAACTGAAGACCCCAGCCACCAGCTCTCACCTCATGTACCCGGTGACGCCCACCGAGGCCGCATAAAAGGTGGACGGCGATATCTGAAGGGTGCGGATCCTCCGTTCAAGGGGCGGACTGATCTGGGCATTTACCGGACCGACCGGGCTGAGCACCGCATAGATCTTTTCGAGACCGCCAGGTCACGCTCGGGACAGATCAAGATCGACTGCAGGGAAGTCATCGACTGCACGGAAGTCACGGATCGCGGCGATGCCCTCTTGGGGACACGGTTTGATCACCCGGCCGCGCGCCAAGCCGCAGTTCACGCAGGCCAAGGGCACCCCTTGAAGGAGCCACACCCCGTCCAGCACGCAGGTTACTCACGAACGTAGCCACAGGGTAAAAGTTGTCCCGTAAGCGATCTTGGGAGTGATGCGGTCAATATCTTGACTGGTCAGGATGTTGACCATAGAGTGGTGGTCGTGACGGAGAACT
>NZ_JBEYVC010000300.1:0-7292 GCF_040643855.1 Streptomyces sp. NPDC047072
TCTACGGCGTCGCCCAGACCGTCCTGCTGGTCCTGCTGTCGGCGAACGAACTGGGCGTGGGTCTGGCGATCGTGCGCTGACCGCCGGGCCGCGTGGGCCACCGCGGCGGCGGAGGTGTCGCCGTCCGCCCCGGGCCGCCAGCCGTTCTCCAGGGCGCGCCGGGCGATGTTCGGGCCGCTGGCTATCCGCTCCACGCAGCCGCGCGCCCCGCACGGGCACGGGTCGCCGTCGAGGTCGACGCTGATGTGGCCGATGTGCCCGGCGTTGCCGGTCGGCCCGGCGTGCAGTTGGCCGTTGAGCACGAGACCGCCGCCGACGCCCGTGGAGACCACCATGCACAGCGCGTTGTCGTGGCCGCGGGCGGCGCCCTGCCAGTGCTCCGCCGCCGTGATCGCCACACCGTCGCCAATCAGCTCGACGGGCAGCCCGCCGGCCGCCTCCTGAACCCGCCGGACGAGCGGATAGTCGCGCCAGCCCGGCACGTTGACCGGGCTCACGGTCCCGGTGGAGGCGTCCACGGGGCCCGCGCTGCCGATGCCGAGAGCCGTCGTACGGGCCCACAGCGGCGAGTCGGTGAGGTCACCGATCGTCTCCTCGACGGCCCGCATCACGGTCTCGCCGTCCTCCCGCGCGGGGGTGGCGCGCTGGGCTCGGAGCAGGATCCGGCCGTGGCCGTCCACCAGCGCTCCGGCGATCTTGGTGCCGCCGATGTCGAGCGCAGCCACGAGGTCGGTGTGCATCAGGTCAGTTCTCCCACGTCAACCTTGAGGAATGGGGCGGCCGGACTCGCGGTGGGGGCACAGGCCGGAGATTGCGATGGACAGTGTCTCCCGCATCTGACAACGTTGTCCAGGCTCTATGCTCGACGCCACATCCTCATACAAAATCATGGAACGTCACAGCCCCACTTTCCGGACCTCTTGCTACAGGACAGGACGCCGTATCGTGCCCGACACCCACAGCCGAGCAGACCGCCTCTCCGCGACCCGATACGGCAATCGCCCGACCATGAAGGACGTGGCCGCGCGGGCCGGAGTGGGCCTCAAGACGGTCTCGCGCGTGGTCAACGGCGAACCGGGTGTCACCCCGGAGACCGAGCACCGGGTCCGGGAGGCCATCGACGCACTCGGCTTCCGCCGCAACGACAGCGCGCGCGTGCTGCGCAAGGGCCGTACGGCCAGCATCGGCCTCGTCCTCGAAGACCTCGCCGACCCGTTCTACGGCCCCCTCAGCCGCGCGGTCGAGGAGGTGGCCCGGGCCAACGGCGCCCTGCTCATCAACGGCTCCAGCGCGGAGGACCCGGAGCGGGAGCAGGAGCTGGTGCTGGCACTGTGCGCGCGGCGTGTGGACGGGCTGGTGGTGATCCCGGCCGGGGACGACCACCGGTATCTGGAGCCGGAGCTGAAGGCGGGCGTCGCCACGGTGTTCGTGGACCGGCCCGCCGGACGCATCGACGCCGACGTCGTCCTGTCCGACAACTACGGCGGTGCCCGTGACGGTGTGGCCCACCTCATCGCCCATGGTCACCGGCGGATCGGCTTCATCGGCGACATGCCCCGCATCCACACGGCCGCGGAGCGGCTGCGCGGTTACCGGGCCGCCATGGAGGACGCGGGCATCGAGGTCGCGCCCGCGTGGACGTCCCTGGGGGTCACCGACCCCGAGCGGGTGCGTCGGGCCGCCGAGGAGATGCTCTCCGGCCCCTCCCCCGTCACCGCGATCTTCACCGGCAACAACCGGGTGACGGTGACCGTGATCCGCGTTCTCGCCGAACAGCCCCGTCCCGTCGCCCTGGTCGGCTTCGACGACATCGAACTCGCCGACCTCCTCCAGCCCGGCGTCACCGTCGTAGCCCAGGATGCGGCCACCCTCGGCCGCACGGCCGCGGAGCGCCTGTTCCGCCAGCTCGACGGCACGCTGCTCACGCCGGAGCAGATCGAGTTGCCGACACGGTTGATCACCCGGGGCTCCGGCGAGCTGCCTCCGGCGGGCTGAGCGGCCGGTGACCGACGGGACGGACCGCACGCTGGAGGCGCTGGGGCTCGCCGAGGCGCCCCGGGACCGTCCGCTGCTCTATCCCGGTGCCTGGCCCCGGGAGTCCGGGCTGCTGGACGGTGACCGGCTGCTGCCGCTCGACCGTACGGTGCACGCCGACCGGACGCCGGTGCTGGCGGTCGGCTCCAACGCCAGCCCCGGTCAACTGCGGCACAAGATGGCCGAGTTCGGTATCACGTCACCGATCCCGATGGTGCTCGGCCGGGTCACGGGGCTCGACGTCGGGGTCTCGGCCCATGCCAGCCGTATGGGATACGTCTCCGCGTCGCCGTTCGAAGCACCCGGCGTCGTACGGGAGTTGTTCGTCATCTGGCTCGACGCCGAGCAGCTCGCGGTGGTCGACGCGAGCGAGGGCGTGCCGCTGCCGAACGGCAACTACGGGCGCGCCCTGCTGCCCGCGCCCGAGGTGCGCGTCGAGCTGCCGGACGGCACGACGCTGCCGGGCGTCCACGCGTACGTCAACCGCCACGGCGTCCTCCACGACGGCACCGGCGCCCCGCGCACCCACCCCGGTCAGCGTGCGCTGCTGACCGAACTCCTCGTCGGATCGGCCCGGTTGAGGGAGCTGTTCGGTGTCACGCCCGAGGAGTTCGTGGCCCGGGCGCGGGCCGACCGGTTGCTGTGCGAGGCGGGGACGCGGCTGCTGGCGGAGGAGAAACGGGTGACGGCGTCGGGGCTGGAGCGGTATCTGCCGGGGTCAGCAGACCGGTAGTCCGGGCACCGGCTCGTCGTTGTTGCCGCCCTTGAGGTAGACGTCGCTGACGTAGACGCCGGTGTTGCCGCTGTCGTCGTCCGTCTTGGCCCACCACACGTTGGTCCACTCCCCGGACGTCTCGCGACGGCCCAGATTCGACTGGCAGTAGAAGTAGTTGGTGCCCGCGCCCAGGACGCCGACCTCGGTGCCGGAGGCGGTGTAGGACTTGGCGGTCTTCCAGACCACGCAGTCGTACTTGCCACCGCCTGTAGAGGTGCAGGCCGAGGCGGGGGTCGGAGTGCCGGCGCTCGTGCCGCCGTCCCCGGAACCGCCGCCGTCACCGCTGCCGGTGCCCCCGCCGCCGGTGCCCGGGGTCTTGGTCGGGGCGGCGGCCGTGGTGCCGTCGTCGTCCGGGGTGGAGCCGGTCCCGCCGCCCGGGTCCGCCGACGCGCTCGGGGACTTCTTGTCACCCTTCCCGGTGGGCTTGGCCGTGTCCGAGGCGTCGGCGTCCGTACGGCCGCTCGCCGAGGAGGAGGCGCTGGCGGATGTACCGGTCGGCACGACCTGCGCCCCGCCCTCCGCCTGGCCGGTGTTGTTCATCAGGGCCACAGCACCCCCGGCCGCGAGCAGCACGACAGCGACGGCCGCGGCGACGAGCAGCGTACGGCTCCTGCGCCGAGCGGGCGCCGGGGCGGCGGACATGGGGCCGGTGAGAGCGGGGTCCTGCGGGGCACCGGCGCCAGGACCAGGGGTGAACGGCCCTTGCGGGAACGGGCCTTGGCCACCCTGAGCGAACGGACCCGGCGCGGACGGCCCTTGAGCGAAGGAACCCGAACCGTAGGCAGCGGCAGCGGTGGCTCCGTACGGCCCCCCGAACCCGCCGGACGCACTCTGCGCGGAGTCCGCCTGGACACCCGGCCCACCCAGCGGCCCCGCCCCCGATCCGGTCCCTTGCCCGCCCGGCCCGGCACCCTGTCCGGCCGCTCCGGCTCCTCCCTCTGCTCCGGTCCCGCCGACCGGCTCGACACCTCGCTGCGCACCGGCCGTCCCGCTCCCCTGCTCCCTAGTCGGCGGCAGCTCCGAAGCGCTCTGTTCCGGCTCCACCGGAGCCGCGGGCGTCGCCGCCCCGCCCCGCAGAGTCGTCGTAGCTGCGTCCGTCCCACCCCCGTCCGCCACCGCCTGAAGCAGAGCGCGTGCCTCCTCCGCCCCCGGCCGTTCGTCGGCGCGCTTGTCCAGCAGTCGTTCCAGGACGGGGCCGAGCGGCCCGGCGCGCTGCGGCTCCGGCATCGGCTCGCCGACGATCGCGGTGAGCGTGGAGAACGTGGAGGTACGGCGGAAGGGCGAAGTGCCCTCGACCGCGGCGTACAGCGTGGCGCCGAGGGCCCACACGTCGGAGGCCGGGCCCGGGTCGCCGCCCTGCGCCCGCTCCGGGGCCATGTAGTCCAGCGAGCCCACGAGGTGGCCGGTCCGGGTCAGGTGGGTGCTGGAACCGTCGCCCGGGTCCTCCATGGTCGCGATGCCGAAGTCGGTCAGGACGACCCGGCCGGAGCGGTCCAGCAGGATGTTGCCGGGCTTGACGTCCCGGTGCAGGACGCCGACCAGGTGCGCGGCGGCCAGCGCGTCCACCACCTTGGCACCGATACCGGCGGCCTCGCGGGGATCCAGCGGCCCGCGCTTGCGCAGCACCGCGTCCAGGGACGGCCCGTCGATCAGCTCCATGACGATCAGCGGGCGTCCGTCGACCTCCGCGACGTCGTGCACCGCGATGACCCCGGGATGCCGGACCCGGGCCGCCGCACGGGCCTCGCGCTGCATCCGCACCCGCAAATCGGCGAGTTCGGGGCCGTCGGCGTCGGTGTAGGTGCGCAGTTCCTTGACCGCGACCTCACGGTCGAGGACCTCGTCGACGGCGCGCCAGACGACGCCCATGCCGCCGCGCCCTATCTGCGCCATGACCCGATACCGCCCGGCCAGCAGACGACCGGTCTCGTCGCCCTGCCCGTTGCCCTTGGTCTCCCCCGAAGACACCGCTGCCCCGTTCCTGTGACACGTCCGTGAATGGCGTACAGACTACGGGGCGGGGGTGACAACACCAGACGGCGGTTGCGACTGTGACAGGTCCGCTACTTCGGGGAGACCGTCAGATCGCCGCGCCGGGGCGCCGCGTAGCCTTCCAGGTCGGCCTGGGTCAGTCCGGTCAGCCGGGCGACCTCGCCGATGTCGAGGGCCCCGCAGTCGAGGCCGCGCAGCAGATAGCCGCTGAGCGCCTTGGCGGTGGCGGGCTCGTCCATGACATCGCCGCCGACCCTCCCCGCGTACCGCGCCAGGCGGCCGGCGGCCTGCTCGAAGCCCTCGCGGTAGAAGGCGAACACAGCCGCGTACCGGGTGGGGATGTGCCCGGGGTGCATGTCCCAGCCCTGGTAGTAGGCGCGGGCCAGGGCACGCCGGGTGAGGCCGTAGTGCAGCCGCCAGGCGTCGTGGACCTTCTCGGTCGGCCCGACCGGCAGGACGTTGGTAGAGCCGTCCGACAGGCGTACGCCGGTGCCCGCGGCGGCGACCTGCATGACCGCCTTGGCGTGGTCGGCGGCGGGGTGGTCGCTGGCCTGGTGGGCGGCGGAGACCCCGAGGCAGGCGCTGTAGTCGAAGGTGCCGTAGTGCAGGCCCGTGGCGCGGCCCTCGGCGGCCTGGATCATCCGGGCGACCGTGGCGGTGCCGTCGGTGGCGAGGACGGCCTGGCTGGTCTCGATCTGGATCTCGAAGCCGAGCCGCCCGGCGTCCAGTCCGTGCGCCTTCTCGAAGGCCTCCAGGAGCCGAACGAACGCGGCGACCTGCTCGGCGTACGTCACCTTGGGCAGCGTCAGCACCAGCCCCTCGGGCAGCCCGCCCGCCGCCATCAGCCCGGTGAGGAAGACGTCGAGGGTGCGGATGCCGCGGTCGCGGACGGCCGCCTCCATGCACTTCATGCGGATGCCCATGTACGGCGCCGCCGAGCCGTTCTCGTACGCCTCCGCGATCACGCGCGCCGCGCGGGCCGCCGCCTCGTCCTCCTCGGCGTCCGGGCGCGGGCCGTAGCCGTCCTCGAAGTCGACCCGCAGGTCCTCGATCGGCTCGCGCTCCAGCTTGGCCCGCACGCGCGCGTACACGGGCTCGGCGAGGTCGTCGCAGAGCCCGAGGACGGCGGCGAAGGACGCGGCGTCCGGGGCGTGTTCGTCGAGCGCCGCGAGGGCCCGGTCGCCCCAGGAGCGGACGGTGTCGGCGGCGAAGACGTCACCGGGGACGTAGACGGTGTGGACGGGCTGCCGGGTGCCGGGGTCGCCCGGGTAGCGGCGCTCCAGCTCGGCGTCGACCGGCGCGAGGGAGGCGCTGATCTCCTCGCCGACGGCACCCGCGAGGCTCGTCGCCACCCGCTCCTGCTGGCCCTGCCCCATCCTGCGACCTCCCATTTTCCGTTCTACGGAATCAACAATCCGTAGAACGAAGTTATCCACGAAGCTTCCCGGCGGTCAACACCCCGTCCACAGCGTGAGCCACGGTGTTCATTCAGGATGCCGAGAACCTCATACGCCGTCTTCCGCACACCGGGTCGAACATTCATCCTGATCCGTCGGGAGGGACACCATGCCGGACACACACAGAATGACGCGTCGTATGGGCCTCAGAACCGCGCTGGCCGCCACCGTCACCGTGCCGCTGATGGGCACGCTGCCGGCCTCGGCCGCGAAACCCGCCAACCGCCGACTCGACCTCATGACGTTCAATCTGCGCTACGCCAGCACCGCCGAACCCAACAGCTGGGCCGTCCGCCGTCCGGTGATGCGCCGGCTGCTGCGCCGCGAGGCCCCCACCGTGATGGGCACCCAGGAGGGTCTCTACCAGCAACTCCTCGACATCCACGCCGACCTGGGCCCGCACTACGACTGGATCGGCACCGGCCGCGAGGGCGGCAGCCACGACGAGTCCACGGCGGTCTTCTACGACACCCGCCGCCTGGCCCCGCTCGAACACGACACCTACTGGCTCTCCGACACCCCCAGGGTCATCGGCTCGAACACCTGGGGCGCCCGCCTCCCCCGCATCGTCACCTGGATCCGCTTCCGCGACCGGGCCGACGACGGGCGGGAGTTCTACGTCCTCAACACCCACTTCGACCATGTGAGCCAGTACGCGCGCGAGCGTTCCGCAGAGCTCGTCGCGGCGGGCATCACCCGCTTCGACCGCTCGTTACCGGTCGTCGTGACCGGCGACTTCAACGTGCCCGCCCACGAGAACCGCGCCTACGACATCCTGACCGCCTCCGGGCTCGTCGACACCTGGGACGCGGCGGCGGAACGCGGCCCGCTCTACGCGACCTTCCACGGCTACAAGCCGCTCACCCCGGACGGCGAGCGCATCGACTGGATCCTCACCACCCCCGGTGTCACCGTCCACCGGGCGGCGGTCAACACCTTCTCGGCGCACGGGCAGTTCCCCAGCGACCACCTCCCGGTGCAGGCGACCGTGACCCTGGGATGAACGAGTCTCCCAGTCCAGCGGCATCCGCTCG
>NZ_JBEYVC010000301.1:0-7144 GCF_040643855.1 Streptomyces sp. NPDC047072
ACCGATGCTGCGGATCTACGACGGACACGGCGGATTCACCAACCTGGCGGAGGTGCGGTTCGGCGGCCGACCGATGCCGCAGGAGGGGGAAGGGCATCCCCGGCCGCACCGCCCGCGGTGCGCGGTCAGTGCTCGCGCGGCGCCGGCACCACGCGCTCCACCTCGGGGTGGACGGTGAGCAGTTGACGCATGGCGGACTCCGCGGCCGCACCGTCCCCGGCGGCCAGGGCGTCGGCGATCCGGCCGTGGTGCCCCAGCGACGACTCGGTCGGCCGGTCGCAGCCGGTGACCGGCCCCCCGGAGACCTGGAGCGCGGCCGAGACGATCCCCGAGAGGTGCTCCAGCATGCGGTTGCCCGCGACCTGGATCAGCAGGGAGTGGAACTCTGCGTCGGCACGGGAGAAGGTGAGCGCGTCGCCCTGCCCCATGGCGTGCCCCATGATCTCGACCATGTCACCGAGACGCTGCTGGACATCGGCGCGACCGTGCCCCGCGGCCAGGCGTGCGGCGAGCGGCTCGATCGTCCAGCGCAGCTCGCTCAGCTCGCGGCGCTGGTCGTCCCGCTGCGGCCCGAAGGCCCGCCACTCGATGATGTCGGGGTCGAGGAGGTTCCAGTCACTGACCGGACGCACGCGCGTGCCGACGTTCGGGCGGGCACTGACCAGTCCCTTCGCCTCCAGAACGCGCAGCGACTCGCGGACCACGGTGCGGGAGACCTCGAAACGCTGGCCGATCTCCTCGGGCACGAGCGGCCGGTCGGCGCCCAGGTCACCGGAGACGATCATCTGGCCGAGCTGCTGGACGAGTTGGCCGTGCAGCCCGCGTCCGCGGCTGCCCGCGGTGCGCCGGCCCACGCGGCCCAGCTCCGGGTCCGCGGCGTCCCACACAGGGGCTCCTACGCGCTGGACGGCCGGGGCCTCGGCGTAGGGGTAGCGGTCGAGTTCGCCCGGGCCGGCCAGACCGGAGTCGGCGGAGCGGGCGGCGGTCATCATGGTGTGCGCAAGGGTACTCACGGATCCTTTGTCGGCCTCAGCCCCAACTCCCTTGAGGTCTTTGGTGAAAAGCACACGAAAGGGTGATCGCTCACCCCGTCGCAATTGACGCCTTATCGGAAAGAAATGGGCTTTCACCGGGGAGTTGTGCACAGGTCGGGATCACTTGGACACGGACGGTCGTCATCGGACCCTGCTGCGCAGGGTCGTGAGCAGATACGCGCACAGCAGGGCGGTCAGCGACAACGCCAGCGCGCCGCCCACGGGTTGGACGACGACCCTTACCGCTCCGGCCAGATAGCGCTCTCCCCCGAACGGCCACTGGACCAGGAGGGATTCCCGCAGCCGCGCGGGCACCCCGGCCGCGGCCCGCACCGACGCTCCCTCCAGCGCTTTCTGCACCAGAGGTACGACGAGAACGGGCACGGCGACCACCGCCGCGAGCCCGGCCGTGGTGGACCGGAACACCCCGGCGGCCAGCACTCCGGCCCAGGCGCACCCGACCACCAGCCCGAGCCAACTCGCGCTCAGCGCCAACCAGTCGGCGGGAACTTCCGTAAGCTCCCGTCCGTAGACGAGGTAGAGCGCTTCGGCGTCGCAGCCCACCGTGAGGAAGGCCAGCATCAGCGCGGTGGCCCCGGCGACGACGAGTTTCGCGGCAAGGAGCCCCAGCCGACGGGGCACGGTGCCGCGGTCTGCCGCCAGGGCGGGGTGGCGGAACTCGTCGCCGAAGGCGAGCGCGCCGAGCAGCCCGGCCCCGAGCGCCGCGGGCGGCAACGGCAGCTCTTCGGGCCACGCGGCCAGCAGGCGCGGCTGCGGCGTGCGTCCCACGCGTGCCAGGAGTACGGCGGTGAGGGCGGAGACGATGAGCACGGCCGCGCCCGTGAGGAAACCGGTCCCGATCCCCGCGGCGCGCCGGAGTTCGTACCGCAGCGGGCGCAAGGGACTGGGGGCGGAGCGGACGGAGATGGGGGGTGGGAGGGGAGACAGCGGGGCCACGTTCTTGAGGCTGGGGCGCGGGGAAGAGCCGGTGCGGGGAGCGCCGTGCCGACCACGAACTTCCTGACCGGCCCGCGCTTCCGGCTCAGTCACCCCCACTGCTCCGACCTGGGTTACGGCCGTCTCGGCACCCACGATCTGCGCCACGGCCACCTCGGCCGGCTCGGCCGTGTCAGCCGCCTCCGGACGACGAGGTTCTCCGGCCCTCAGCCCCGAAGCCTCCGTGCACTCGCCTGTCCACGGACCACCCGTGGGGGGCGACCCCGCCCCCGGTCCCATGTCCCCGATCTCGTCGGCGAGTTGATGGACGAGGATGCCGTGGCGGAAGGCGGCCTCGCCGACGTCGGCGCAGGTACTGCCGTACACGGACAGCCGGTTGCCGTCCTCTCTGACGATCTCGACGGAGCGGTGCGCGGTGCGCGCCTCCTTGGCGAGCTGGGCGGCCAGTCGGACGGCGTGCGGGCTGCGCACGGCCACGCGAGGCCGCAGCCGGGTGCGGGCGAACTCCGTGACCTCCTGGTCCGCCACGAGTCTGCCCCGCTCGATCGTGACGACGCGGTCCGCGGCCCGCGCGGCCTCCTTGGGCTCGGCCGTGGTGAACAGGACCGTGCCGCCCTGGGCCGCGTGCGCCCGCAACATGCCGTGCAACCAGTGGCTCTCGCGGGTGGAGAGCCCGTCGGCCGGAGCGTCGAGCACGAGCGTGTGCGGGTCCGCCAACAGGGCGCAGGCCAGTCCGAGCCGACGGTCCATGCCGCGCGAGAGGCTGCCGAGCCGCTCGTCGCGCAGGCTGACGAGACCCACCACTTCGAGGACCTCGTCGGCCCGCCCGACCGACACGCCCGCAGCGGCGCACAGCATGCGCAGATGGCCACGGACCGTGCGCGCGGGATGGCCCGGCACATCGCCCATGAGCGCACCGACCTCACGCGAGGGGTGCGCGATGCGGTGCAGCGGGCGGCCTCTGAAGTAGGTGATGCCACGGCCCTGTTGGAGTTCGAGCATCAGCCTGAGCGCCGTCGTCTTGCCCGCCCCCTGCGCCCCGAGAAGTACGGTGACACGGCCCGCGCGCGCCTCGAAGGACACGTCGTCGACCGCGGGCGCTTGGTCCTTGCGGGAGTTGCTGGTCAGTCCGAAGGCCTGGATCACCCGAAGCAAGATAGCGCGCTATGTCCGTTTTTTCGGGGCGTCACACCTCGGGACGCAGCATCGGGGGGTTGAGCAGAGTGGCACCGCCGGCCCGGAAGAGCTGCGCCGGACGACCGCCCTGCCGTGTGGTCGTACCGCCGGTGGGCACGAGGAACCCCGGAGTGCCCGTCACCTTGCGATGGAAGTTGCGCGGGTCCAGCGCCACACCCCAGACCGCCTCGTAGACACGGCGCAGCTCCCCGACGGTGAACTCGGGCGGGCAGAACGCCGTGGCCAGCGACGAGTACTCGATCTTGGAGCGGGCCCGTTCCACCCCGTCCGCCAGGATCTGGGCGTGGTCGAAGGCGAGCGGCGCGACCGGTTCTCCGTCCCTGCCGTAACCGCCCTGCTGCAACAGCTCCTCCACCGGCGCCCAGCGCGCGTTGCTCGCGTCGCCACCCGCCCGGGGCGCGGGCAGGTCGGGGGCGAGCGCGAGGTGGGCGACGCTGACCACCCGCATCCGCGGATCCCGCTTGGGGTCGCCGTAGGTCGCGAGCTGTTCCAGATGCGCTCCGTTGTCCTGAGCGGGGGCAGCGGGGTCGTGCGCCCGCAGTCCGGTCTCCTCGGCCAGTTCACGCGCCGCCGCCTGCGCCAGGTCCTCGTCGGCCCGCACGAAACCCCCGGGAAGCGCCCAGCGCCCCTGGAACGGCGGCTCGCCCCTGCGCACCGCGAGCGCACACAGAGAGTGGCGGCGCACGGTCAGTACGACCAGGTCCACGGTGACGGCGAAGGGCGGAAAGGCTGACGGGTCGTAGGGCATGCGGCGATCATAGTCGTCTGCCTGACGATAAACACTCCCTTCGCCAACCGCATCGACGGTTGATCCACTGCCGTCCGGCCCGCCCTCCGGAACACCGTCGTACGGGACGTCGTACGAGGTCACACTCCCAGTTGCAGTTCCTCGGCGGCCTCCTCGACCATGGCGAGCCCGAGTCTGCTGACCCGTACCGAGAAGGGTGCTCCCGCGACCCGCAGCCCGGTCAGGCCGATCTCGCCGAGCGGCACGCTGCTCACGGGACGCAGCGTGACCGTCCCCGCCGGGGCGTCGGGGCGGATGCCCGCGAGGGTGGCCAGCAGGTGGACACCGGCGGCGGCCGCCGTGGCCGCCGGGCGGCAGGCCGCGGGATGCGGAAGGGGAACGCTCCCGTCGGTGCGCTGCTCGCCCGCGTACATCTCGGGAAGCCGGTAGCCGAAAGGCTCGGCCGCCGCGAGCAGACCTCTGAGCAGGGAACCGGCTTCCTTCTCGTACCCCGCGGCGGCGAGGCCCGCTACGGCGACCGCCGTCTCGTGGACCCGTACGGCGCCGGTGCGATGGCCGAACGGGTTGTACCCATGCTCCTTCGCCCCAAGGCCGCGCAGGCCCCAGCCGGAGTCCATGGCCGGGCTTCCGAGCAGCCGGGCGAGCTGTTCGGTCTGCACCCTGTCGAGCAGTCCGGGCGCCTGCTCTCCCCCGCCCAGCAGGCCGGTGTCCAGCAGATGGACGGCCGCCGCACCGAGCTGCGGCACCAGGCGCCCGTCCGGGGCGCGGGCCGCCGCGGGCCGACCACCGCTCGGGTCCTCCAGCCAGAACTCCTCACGGAAGGCCACCCGCAGTCTGCGTGCCCACTCCCGCAGTTCCGCCCCGCCCGGTCTGCCGAACGCGTCCAGCAGATCGGCGCCGAGGACGGCCGCACGGTGGGCATGCGCCTGGGTCTCGCAACGGGCCGGGCCGCCGGGCTGCGGATCGCAGAGGTACGTCCCCCCGACCACGGTCGCCCTCAACCAGCCCAGACACAGCTCGGCCGCGGGGAGCAACTCCTCCGTCTCCTGGCGGGTGAGCCCCCAACGGCGGGCTTCCGCGAGGAGCGTGGGAAAGAGCAGCGTGGCCTCGGTACCCGTGCAACCGGCCGGCAGATGTGACCCGGCGTCCCGGCGTGGCCCGGGGATCATGCCGTACTGCGCCGTTCTGTCGCGGAGTTGGGTGCGCGCGAGGGTGCGCAGGGTGCCTGCGGCGAGCCGGGTACCGAGCGGCAGCGTCATCCGGGCGGCGACGAGCGCGTCCGCGGGGGCGAGTCCGCAGCGCCAGGGTGCTCCGGCCGCGAGGTGGGTGTCGGCGGGGTGCGCGGGGTCGCGCAGCAGCAGAGCCTGGAGGTCGTCGATGCTCGTGCGCAGGAGTGGCTGGACCGCGGGGTGGTCCCCGGTCGCCCGCGCGGACGCCAGGGGGCTCGTCGCCGCGCGGCCTACGGCCCGTACGGAACCCGCTCCGTCCAGCCGCACCCGCAGGTCGATCGTCGCGGTGCCGCCCGGGGGCAGCTCGAACTCCCAGCGCAGCAGGCCTGCCGAGGCCAATGCGTCGGCGGGTGGCGGGTCGGCCGTGACGGACACGCTTCCGGTCGCACAGGACCAGCGCAGCCCGGAGTCGTGGACGGTCGCGGGCAGTTCGGGTACCGCCCGGCCGGACGCGATCGCCCCGAGGTCCGCGAGATCGGTGCCGAGGGCCACCTCCACCGGCAGGCGCAGCGGGCGCGGCACGGCACTGTGGACGGTGATGCGCTCCGCACCGTCCGCGTGGCGTGTCCGTTCGACGGTGACGTCCGGATCCGGGCCCGCTCCCGGTGAGACCCGCAGGGCGGCCACGAAGCGCGCACGGTCCGCCGCGGTCGCCCGCGCCTGCACCGCGATCGGCTCGCGCCCGGCGACGCGGACCTGGCAGCGCGCGAGGACGCGCCGGCCCGCGCGGTAGAAGCCCTCCAGGCCACGACCGGTCAACTGTCCCTGATCCGTGGAGATGACGAGGCCCGGGAGCGCCACGCAGATGATCGCCGAGTGTGCCGGAGGCAGGCCGGCGGCCCGACCGGGGCCCGGGACTGACGGCGGCGCTGGCGGGCCCGCCGAGGTGGAGGAAGGCGGCCGAACGGCAGGACGGTTCATGGCCGGAGAGGGACGATTCGTGGACGGAGGAGAAGTCCGGTCCTGCCCTGCCGGCGCCGACGGTCGCCCCTGCGGTCCCGGCTCGCGGTCCCACGACGTGGACGGGGCGGCTCCTTCTCGCCCAGGTTCCTCTCGCCCGGCTGCCTCTCGCCCGTGTCCCTGAGCCGGTTGTCGACCGTGCTCGGCCGCAGCGGTGGTGAGGAACCGCGTGCCGGTCGGGACCCTCGGCTCCGGCGCGCCCTCGTCCGTCCTCCTCTGTGGCCGGTCGGCGCCCGCCGTCCAGGACGGGACGGCTGTTCCGCAGGGGGCGGGACGGCCGTCGGTGGAGGACGGGGTCGGCTGCTGCAAGGGGCGCTTCCTCTGCGCTCTGCACGCCTCGGGCGTGTTCGGCCCCCGGTGCGGGGTTCCTGAAGGACAAGGTCGATACGGCGGAACGGCCAGGTCAGGTGTTCCGCCACTCAGGTGAACGGAGCGGGCCTCTTCGGGGTCACGCCCATCGGCACGGAAGCCGACCGGATGGCGGCGGTCCGGATCCACCGTCCGGCGGCACCATCGGGTCCACCCGCGCGCGACTCGTTTCCAGCGGCCGCTCATCCGTCCCCCTCGGCGGCACCGCCCCCGGGCGGCACGCTCTCGGATCGGCGCCCGCTGTCCTTGTCCTGAACCGGCCGCCGCGCACCGGCTGCCCGGGGAGCGGCGGGGCGTGTCCCACCACGGGTCCGCTTGCGTCGACGGGAGGCGAGTCCTGCCGGGGCCACGGAATCCGCAGGATCTGCCGCGTCGGCCGGACTTACTGAACCTTCAACACCCTGCGTCCCGACACCGACACCGACACCCACACCGGCACCGACACCGGCACCGGCCCCGGCCCCGGCCCCGGCCCTACCTCGCTCCTCGGAGCCGATCACGTCCTTCTCCGCCCCACCGCTCACCTCCCCCTCGGCCTCCGCCCGTGCACGCGTCTCACGCCCTTCCCGTTCCGCCCGCAGGCACCGTCGGATCGACTCCGGGTCCAGGGGACAGCTCCCCGCGCAGCACGCCGTTCGCCATCTCCCGCA
>NZ_JBEYVC010000302.1:0-6936 GCF_040643855.1 Streptomyces sp. NPDC047072
TTGGGTCGTAGACGGCGTAGAGACAGGTCGCGAGGTAGGTGTCGCCGAGTCGCTGGGCGAGGTCGTCGAGGTTGCGCAGCAGCTGGGCGCCCCGCCCCGGTCGCCGGGGCCGATGGGGTCCTCGGTGAGGAACAGCGCGGCCTCGGCGTCCACGAAGGCGGCCGCGCTGCGGTGACTCACCGCGACACCCTTGGGCTTCCCGGTGGATCCGGAGGTGAAGATGATCCACGCGTCGTGCTCGACGCCGGGCCGGCCGGCGGGGACCTCGCTGCGGCCGGTGACGGTCAGCTCGTGCCCGGCGCCGACGACCGCCCGGACCTCCGCCTCCCCGAACACCAGCTCGGCCCGCTCGTCCGGGTCCTCGGCGTCCACCGGGACGTAGGCGGCACCGGCGGCGAGCACGGCGAGGATCGCGACGTACAGGTCGTTGGTGCCGGACGGCACCCGGACGCCCACCCGGTCGCCGAGCCCGACCCCGGCCGCGGCGAGCTTCACCCGCAGCCGCTCCACCTCGGCGGCCAGCCCGCGGTAGGTGAGCCGGGTGGTTCCGTCGTCGAGGGCGAGCTCGTCGGGGCAGGAGCGCACGGACGCGTCGAAGACGTCCACGAGGGTGCGCGGGGAGGCCGCCTGGCCCCCGGAGAAACGGGCGGTGTCGCCGAACTGTTCACGGATCTCTGCGCTGAGCTCTTCGTTGAGCAGGCCGAGAGCTTCGCTCTCGTGTATGGCTGCCATCGGTCCTCGCGTCTCGATCCCGGAAGCCTCCGGGGCGCTGGCGGGCCCGCAGGTCTGCCTGGGGTTGTCCGGCTCCAGCTCGTAACAAGCCGGAAATTTTAGTACGACGCTAGGTTCGCGCCGTCGGAACGGCGACCCGGGAAGGCCGTGCGGGGGACGTGGCGGGCCGGTCGCACGCCGCTGACCTGGTGATCTTTACAGCGAGCGAGAGATGCCCCACATACAGCGAACAAGGGGTCGTATACGACGAATCCCCCCGGCCGCCTGAGCGGCCGAGGGGATTCGGCTGGTGTCCGAGGGGGGACTTGAACCCCCACGCCCGATAAAGGGCACTAGCACCTCAAGCTAGCGCGTCTGCCATTCCGCCACCCGGACAAGGTGTCTGTCGTGCGGGGTTTCCCTCGCGGCGACGAAGGAAACATTACCAGGCTTTCGAGGGGCCCCGATCACCCCCCGTCCCCGCCCGGGGGCCCGCGTGAACGGCGTGTGACGGACCGGGCCCGGTCTTGGGACCGACCCGGCCGCGGGGAGAGGATGAGGAGAACGACCAGCAGCGACAGCGGGAGGAAGCACCGTGACCGAGACGGACACGACCAGGACCGTCACCGGCGAGGACGAGGTCGTGGACCTCTGCCGCGAGCTGATCCGGTTCGACACCAGCAACTACGGCGACCACTCCGGCCCGGGCGAGCGCAAGTCCGCCGAGTGGGTCGCGGAGAAGCTCGCCGAGGTGGGCCTCGAACCGCAGATCTTCGAGTCCCACCCGGGCCGCGCCTCCACGGTGGCCCGGATCGCCGGCGAGGACTCCTCCCGGCCGGCCCTGCTGATCCACGGCCACCTCGACGTCGTACCCGCCAACGCGCAGGACTGGACCCACCACCCCTTCTCGGGCGAGATCGCGGACGGCTGCGTGTGGGGCCGGGGCGCCGTCGACATGAAGGACATGGACGCGATGACCCTCGCGGTCGTCCGCGACCGGCTGCGCAGCGGGCGCAGGCCCCCGCGGGACATCGTCCTCGCGTTCCTCGCCGACGAGGAGGCGGGCGGCACGTACGGCGCCCGGTACCTCGTCGACCACCACCCGGAGCTCTTCGAGGGCGTCACCGAGGCGATCAGCGAGGTCGGCGGCTTCTCCTTCACCGTGAACGAACAGCGCCGGCTCTATCTGATCCAGACGGCCGAGAAGGGCATCCACTGGATGAAGCTGACCGTGGCCGGCACCGCCGGGCACGGCTCGATGATCCACCGGGACAACGCCATCACCGAGCTGTCGGAGGCCGTCGCCCGGCTCGGGCGCCACAAGTTCCCGGTGCGGGTCACCAAGACCACCCGGGCCTTCCTCGACGAACTCGGGGACGCGCTCGGCACCGAACTGGACCCGGAGAACATGGAGGGCACCCTCGCCAAGCTCGGCGGGATCGCCAAGCTCATCGGCGCGACCCTCAGCAACACCGCCAACCCGACCCAGCTCGGCGCCGGCTACAAGGTCAACGTCATCCCGGGCGAGGCCACCGCGCACGTCGACGGGCGCTTCCTGCCCGGCTTCGAGGAGGAGTTCCTCGCGGACGTCGACAAGATCCTCGGCCCCAAGGTGCGGCGTGAGGACGTGCACGCCGACAAGGCCGTCGAGACCGCCTTCGAGGGGACGATCGTGGACGCCATGCAGTCCGCGCTGGTCGCCGAGGACCCGGCCGCCAAGGCGATCCCGTACATGCTCTCCGGCGGCACCGACGCCAAGTCCTTCGACGACCTCGGCATCCGCGGCTTCGGCTTCGCGCCGCTGAAGCTTCCGCCGGAGCTGGACTTCGCCGGGATGTTCCACGGTGTGGACGAGCGGGTGCCGGTCGACGGGCTGAAGTTCGGGGTGCGGGTGCTCGACCGTTTCATCGACGCGAGTTGACGCCTCCGATTGACCTGGTTATTCGGCCGCGCGTACGAGATCGACTGGGACGGGTGAATGCGCTCATAAGCTCGTAGCTCTAGTACTCCCTCCTCGTTACAGGTGATGCGATCCGCTACTTGGGATCGCATTGCCAACGAGGAGGAATAATGATCAAGAAGGTCGTCGCCGCCGCGGCTGCCACTGGTGGCCTGGTTCTCGCGGGTGCGGGCCTTGCCGTCGCCGACGCGGGTGCGCAGGGTGCCGCCGTGGGCTCCCCGGGCGTCCTGTCCGGCAACGTCGTCCAGGTGCCCGTTCACATCCCGGTGAACGTCTGCGGCAACACGGTCTCCGTGATCGGCGTGCTGAACCCCGCCTTCGGCAACACCTGCATCAACAAGTGACGCTGCCTTTCTGAGGTTCGTCCACACCGTTCGGTCCCGGAACGCGCTTCCCGCGCTCCGGGGCCGACCGGTCTTTTCTTTTCGGATTCACAGGGGGAAGGCAGGTATTCAGGAATGCGACAGGGCACGCGCAAAAGCCTGATGACGGTGGCGGCCGCGACGGGGGTGATCGCGGCGGCCGGCGGTACGGCCCACGCGTCCTCGGGCGCGAGCGGAACGGCCACGAACTCGCCCGGCGTGCTGTCGGGCAACACGGTCCAGGCGCCGGTGCACGCGCCGGTCAACGTCTGCGGCAACACGGTGAACGCGGTGGGCCTCCTCAACCCGGCGGCAGGCAACAGCTGCACGAACCACTCCGGCGGGGGGAAGGGGACGCCGGGAGGGTACGGCGACTCGGGCGGTCACGGCGGGTCCGGCGGGTATGGGGGCTCGGGCGGATACGGCGGTTCTGGCGGCCACGGTGGGGCTGGTGGGTCCGGAGGGCACGGCGGTTCCGGCGGGCACGGGGGCTCAGGGGGACATGGGGGCTCAGGGGGCTCGCACGCCGGTGGGTACGCCGGGGGTTCGGGTGGGGTCGGCTCCGGTAACCACGTCGAGGTGCCGATCGACGCCCCGGTGAACGTCTGCGGCAACAGCGTCGACCTCATCGGGATCGGCAACGCCGCCACGGGCAACGACTGCGGCAACGGCTCCGGCGGCGGACAGCACGGCTCGCCCCATCAGCCGGGGCACCCGGGCCATCCCGGACACCCGGGCCACCCTGGTCATCCCGGCAACCCGAACCAGCCGGGCAACCCGAGCCACCCAGGTCACCCGAACCACCCGGGCAACCCCGGGACCCCCGGTAACCCGGACAACCCTGGTAACCCCGGCACCCCCGGCCACCCGGCGGCGCCCGGCGCAGGCGGACAGACCCCCGGCGGTGGCTCCTCGCACGCCAACCACCCCGGCGCCCTGTCGGTCGTGCAGCCGCAGGCCGCCGCGCAGCTCGCGCACACCGGCAGCGACCTGCCCCTCGGGCTGACGCTCCCGGTCGGCGCCGGCGCGCTGCTCGCGGGCGCGGTGCTCTACCGCAAGGCGCGGGCCTCGGCCTGACCGGCACCGTGTACGACGGAGAGGGCCCTGCCACGGCGGGGCCCTCTCCGTTCCGCCCGCTTCACCACGTGGCACGAACCTGGCGGATGATCCGCCGGCGCAACCGCACTCTGCGGCTGCCGTCACGCAGCAGGCTCAGTCGGTCCAACTCCCAGTGTCCGTACTCGGCATGGTCCGTCAGCAGACGTGTGGCGTCCTTGCGGGAGACCCCCCGCGGTACGTACACGTCGACAAATTCGTATTCCGGCATCGCATCTATTGTGCGGGCCGGGGCCCGGTACGGATAGCGTCTGCACTATGTCTGATGCTGTGCAGCCCACCGCTGCCGAGGTACGCGCCGCCGCCGAGGCGGTCAAGACCGCGCTCGACCGCCACCTGGCCGCGGTCGAACGCAGGTCGGGTGAGGACGACCCGGCCGTCTACGAGGCGTTCAACCAACTGGCCGCGGCCGCCGAGGTCTACGACGAGCTGCTCTACGACCGGTACGACGAGGTCACCCCCTTCGAGATCCCCGGTGCGGAGGACGCTCCGCCGTACACGGGCCCCGAGGAGCCGAACGCGCTGAGCGTGCTGATCCGCCGCGACTACGCCGTGGTGGAGCCGCAGCGGCTGCTGGCGCAGGCCCAGCGGGTGGAACTGGCGGACGGCGACGCGGGCACGGACGCGTCCGAGACGGTGCACGGGGCGCTGGGTGTGCTCTTCGGGGAGTTCGAGCCCGACGAGATCGCCTCCCGGCACAAGGAGTTCGGTCTGGAGGAGGGCGACTCCACGCTGTGGGTGACCGCGGCGGACGAGACGGCGGAGCCGGGGGAGTGGCTGGAGACGCCGTTCGACCAGGTCGAGGCGGACCGGGTGGTGTGCCGGTTCGACGTCAGCGCGGTGTTCGACGACGCGGATGATGTCGATCTGGACGATGAGTTCGACGAGCTGGAACCGTTGGACGCGGACCGGCACTGAGGTTTTCTGACGGCGGCCCCGGGGTTTTCCTCCGGGGCCGCCGTCGTGTTGCGGGCTGCGGGTCCGTCGTGGCTGGTCGCGCAGTTCCCCGCGCCCCTTAGGTGGGTCAGCTGGGCGTCGGTGTCTTCAGGAGGGTCTGCAGGCGGGTCGTGCGGGGCTTCGGGGGGATGTCGGCCACCGCTTGTGCCAGGGCCTGGTCCGCGCCGTGGACCACCGACAGGTGGCGGGCCGCTCGGCCGAAGGCCGTGTAGACCCACGCGCGGGTGAGGGCCTGCGTCGCGTCGCCGGGGAGGACCACCACGGCCGCCGGCCACTGGCTGCCGACCGCCTGGTGCGCCGTGATGGCCCAGCCGTGGCGTACGGACTGCTCGACCCGGTCCTTCGGTACGACGACCGGCGTGCCGGCGCAGTCGAGGTGCAGACCGTCCGTGTCGGCCTTCACCACCTGGGCCGGGAGGGTACGGCCCGATGTGGGGGAGTAGGCGACGCGGTCGCCGGGGTCGAAGCCGCCGAAGCGGCCGGGGCCGGGGTTGAGGCGTTCCTTCAGGGCCGCGTTGAGGGCGCGGGTACCGGCCGCGCCGCCGTGGCCCGGGGTGATCACCTGGGTGCGGTCGGCCGGGACGCCGAGCGCGCGCGGCACCGAGTCCGCGACCAGCTGCACGGTCCGGTGCACGGCCTCGCCCGCGTCCCGCACCGGCACGATCACGACCTCCTTGCCGGGGGCCTCGACCTGGTTCAGCTCGCCGATGCCGATGCCGGAGACCAGTTCGCCGATCGGGCCACGGTCCGGTCGCCGGGAGGCGATCTGCGGGCAGATCCGCGCGGCCAGCAGATCCGCGAACACCCGCCCCGGCCCCGCCGACCACAACACCCCCGGATCCCCGGCCAGCACCAGCCGGGCCCCGTCCGGCAACGACTCCGTGAGCAGCGCCGCCGTCTCCACGTCCAGCTGCGGGGCGTCGAGGACGACGAGCAGATCGAGGTCCAACGCTCCTTCGCCGTCCCGGCCGGGCCCCTCGACACCGGCGAGAAGCCCGGCGACGGTGGCGACGGGAAGGACGGGGCCTTCAGAGCGCTCGGGGGTACCGGAGCCTTGAGGACGGCCGGAGGTGGCGGAGCCTTCGGGGTGGTCCGGGCTGTCGGAGCTGTCGGAGCTGTCGGAGCTGTCGGGGCTTTCGGGGCGGTCGGAGACGGCGGACGCGATCGTGGCCGCCGCCCCCTCGCCGTCCTGCCCGTCGGCCCCCGCCGGCAGCCTGCCGAACGCGTCCCGGCCCAGGGGACTGTGCGCGGCCGCCCACGCCCGCAGGCCCAGCTCCCGCGCGGCCCGCAGCAGTCCCGCCGGCTCCGCCAGGGACGCCGTGCCGCCGGTGTGCAGGACCAGGCCGTGGGTGGCGGCCGCGCGGATCAGCTCGGCGGCGGAGCCCTGTGCCGCGGCGGCGGCCCGCTCCCAGTCGGCGGCCGAACCGTCCTCCTTCGGTACGGAGTTGATCAGCCGGGCGAGTCCGTCGGCGAGGCTCTCCTCCGCGAGGGCGTACCGCTCCAGACCGACCAGGATCCGGACCGGCCGCTCCTCCTCGTCGTCCTCGGGCTCGGGCGCGGTCGGGTCGAGGAGATCCTCGAAGACCAGCGCCTCACCTTCCGCGAGGGTGTTCTGTACGGCGGTGTCGGCGTCCGGCACGCCCTGGCGGCCCAGCGCGGCGGTGAGCGCGGGCAGTTCGAGGGCCGTGTGCCCGGCCAGCGCGGCCCGCGTGCCGTGCCTCGGCGGCGACGATCTTCCGGCCGTCGGGCGAGCTGATCAGATGTATGCGGCTCACTGAAGAGGAAAGGGTTCGGCAGCGGGGGGCGACACGGCGTGGGGCGGGACCACCG
>NZ_JBEYVC010000303.1:0-6849 GCF_040643855.1 Streptomyces sp. NPDC047072
GCACACCGCCGGACGGCGTGCGCACCGTCAGCGTCGGCGGTGCCTCCAGCAGGCTCGCGGCCCGACGCACCCCGCACAGCAGCTTGAGCACGTCCGGTCGCCCGCGCTCAGCCCCGCGAGGGCACCGGCCAGCGGGCCCTGCGCGGCGATCCGGCTGTCGGTGTCCTCGACCCAGGAGGCGCCCCAGGACCCGGCGACCGGGTCTCGCCCGGTACGGGCCAGTGCCTTGAGCGCCCGTACTTCGGTACGGCGCTGCTTGCCGATGAGGTTGCCCGCGATGCCGTAGAGCCACGGGCGCGCGTTGGAGCGCGCGAGGTCGTAGCGGGAGCGGATCCGGAAGGCGACCAGGAAGGTGTCCGCCGTGATGTCGTCGGCCGCGGAGTCGCCGAGGCGGCGGGCCGCGTACCGGTGGATGTCGGGGGCGTAGCGGTCGTAGAGCCGGGCGAACAGCTCGGGCTGCTCCAGCGACTGTGCGACGACCTCGGCGTCGTCCTCCGTCCGTTCCGTGGACGGTGGTGGTCCGCTCACAAGGCCCCCCTGGTGTGTATGTGTGCCGGTGTCGCCCCCTGTTACCCGCAGGCGCCCGAAGAGTTCACGGTCTCGGGATCATCCGCGCCAGGACCTCCCGCGCGTACTCCTCGTCGTACGGCACCCCCGTGAGCAGCACCTGGAGGCAGATGCCGTCCATCAGGGCGACCAGCGCCCGCGCGGTGACCGGGTCGGTGTGCCGGGCGACCAGCGCGGCGAGGTGGTCGGCCCACTCGGCGGCGACCGGGCGCAGGGCGGGGCGGCGCAGGGCGGCGAGGTAGAGCTCGTACTCTAGCTCGACGCCGGTGCGGTCGCCGGCCAGCCACTCGCCCATCCAGCCGGCGAGTTCGACGGCCAGGTCGGCGTCCGGGTCCTCCAGTCCGCCGCGCGCGGCGACGACCTTGGCGAAGCCCTCGTTGGCCTGCCGGAGCGCGGCGACCATCAGCTCGTCGAGGCTCTTGAAGTGGTACGTCGTCGAGCCGAGCGGCACATCGGCCTCGGCGGCGGCCGTACGGTGGCTCAGCCCCGCGAGCCCTTTCTCCCCTACGACCCGGATCGCCGCGTCGATGATCCGCTGCCGGCGCTCGGGGTCGTGGCGGCGGGCCATCAGTGGGCCCCGCCCAGGTTCAGCACGACGACCCCGACGATGATCAGCGCGATCCCGGCGGCCTTGGTGACCGTCATGCCCTCGCCGAGGAAGACCATCCCGATGGCGGCGATGGTCGCGGTGCCGACCCCGGCCCAGATCGCGTAGGCGGTGCCGACCGACACCGTCTTCAGGGTCTGGGCGAGCAACGCGAAGGAGAGGACGTAGCCGAGCACGGTCAGCAGCGAGGGCCCGAGCCGGCTGAAGCCCTCGGTGTACTTCATGGCCGTGGTCGCACCGACCTCGGCGGCGATGGCTCCGGCGAGCAGCAGGTATCCCATGTGTACGAGCGTACACAACGCGGCGCGCGGCGGGCCCTGGGAGGGCGCGTCCGGCGTACGTGATCTATCGCGCCGAGGGCTCTCGCCGGGGGCGCTTTTCGCCGTACGTGATCTATCGCGCCGCCGCCACCGGCCCCGGCTCCCTAACCCGCGCCACCCGGTCCACGACCCGCCGCTTGGCGTGGGCGGCGCGGCGCAGCGCGAGGACCCTGCGGTGGCGCAGGAGCTCGGCGGGGTCGGGCCGGACGGCGCCGCTGAGCTCGTAGCCGTTGCGGACCAGCCGGTCGCCCAACACCGCGTCGCACAGCCGTATCTGATCGGGCGTCAGGCGCTGCCGCCAGCTGCCCGCGCGGGTGGTGTCGAGGGCGCCGTGGGTGCGCCGGTGCCAGGTCTTGCGGGCGGGTACGGCCTTGCCCGCGAGGCGGTGCGGGGCGGTCATCGAGGGGTCGTACTCCTCGCCCAAGTAGGCGCAGACCCCACGGAGTTGCCGTTCCGGGTCGGCGACGAGGTCCTCGAAGCGCAGTTCGTGCCAGCTGTCCGGGCCGAGCCGTACGGCATGGCGCCGGGTCACGTCCACGACCTGCGCCCAGGTGGCGACGGCCTCGTGGAAGCCGCTGTGCCACCAGGGCATCCCGAGCAGGGAGGCGACACAGTCCCGCCCGTCCCGTACGAGGTGCACGAACTGCGCGTCCGGGAAGAGCCGCAGGATCTCCTCGACGTGCAGCGCGTACGCCGGCCGCTTGTCGCCCCAGCGCGCCTTGCCGTGCCGTTCGGCGTACGACCTCAGCGCGATGCCCAACGCCGAACCGAGCGTCGGCGGCCCGCCCTCGATGCGCTCGGCCACCGCCTCGGCGTCCAGCCCGAGTTCATGGAAGCGGCTCTCCTTGCGGCCGGTGATCCACGCGGCGAGTCCGGCCCGGTTTCCGGGCTCGCGCAGATCCCCGAAGCGCAACCGGCCCTCGTAGGCGGGCAGCACGAACCGCGTCTCCGGGGGCAGCGCGATTCTGGGGTGCGCGTGCAGCATCAGCTGCAGGAGCGTGGTGCCGGAACGGGGGCAGCCGAGGACGAAGACGGGGCGATCGGAACAAGCGGGTGCAGAGGTGAACACCCTTCCACGCTGGCCTGGTCCGATGAGCCGGAACTGGGAGCCCGCTGAGAAAGGAATGTGGAAACCGCTCACTCCAAAGGGCTGCTCACACCCCCCGGCAACCACTACTGTTTCACCGTTCACATACCGCGTCCTTACAGCCGCGGCCGCCGTGTCGCGCCGCCGGAGGAACAGCGCATGCCCCAAGACACCCCCCGGCCGCCCCAGGACCGCCCCTGGGAGAACGGCTGGACCCTGGACACCTCCCGCACCCCCGGAACCAGACGCCTCTATCTGGCCGGACTGCTGGCGGTGGCCACCATAGCCGCGTGCGTCACGGCGATCGTCGTGACGGACAACGAGACTGACGCGGCATCAGCTCCCAAGCAGGCCGACGGCCCCGGGCTGATCTCCTTCGCCTCGCAGCCCCCCGCGACGAGCAGCGCCCCCGAGGGCAAGAGCGGCCTGTCGGCGGCGGACCCCACCACCTCGGCCCCGAAGGAACAGGCGGCGCACCCCACCAAGACGGTGACGGCCACCCCGAAGCCGCCCAAGTCGTCGCCCACCAAGGGAAGTTCGTCCGCGCCGAAGCCGTCGGCGACCTACCTCTCGGTCCGCTCGGTCAACTACCCCGACCGCTACTGGCACGTGACCGAGTACTACGTGGGCCTGGACGCCGTCCGCGGCTCGGAATCCCGCGAGGACTCGACCTTCAAGCAGGTCAAGGGCCTGGCGAACGCCTCCTGTTACTCCTTCACCACCCACGACGGCAAGTACCTGCGCCACAGCAACTTCGTCCTGCGAGCCGCCCGCAACGACGGCTCCTCCCTCTTCAAACAGGACGCCACCTTCTGCCCCCGCGCCTCCTCCTACTCCTCCGGCGCGGTCATGCTGGAATCCGTCAACTACCCCGGCTACTTCCTCCGCCACAAGAACTTCATCGTCCGCCTGGAACGCTTCGAGTACAGCTCCCAGTACCTGGCGGACTCGTCGTTCCGGCTGGTGGCAGGATTGGACTGAAGCCATCGGGGGGCGCATGACGAAGTCCAAATACCCGCAGTTCGGTGCCGCAGTGCGGAGTCTCATCTCGGACTCCGGCCTCACGCTGGACCGTATCGTCGAGGCATCGCGCAAGCCTCGGCGGATACATCTGACTCGGGCGACACTGAGCAGCTGGCAGACCGGTCGCAGTAGGCCGCAGAGCTGGGCAGCGCTGGAAAGCCTTCTCCTCGTCGTGAGTGAGCTGTCCGGCCTTTCCCTGAAACGACAGAAGTGGCTGACTCTCTACCGGGACACCAGGAATCAGACGGCTCCGCCATCACCGCCATCCCCTGCCGAACCGTCAAGCATTCTCGTACATGAGGCCGACCCGGTCCTGCTGGGTGTGCGCCGAGCCCGCACATCCGCTGAGCACGGTTCGCTGCCGCCGTACGTCGAAAGAGACGCCGACGGCGAGATCGACACAGCCCTCGAAACCGCAGCGCTCACCGGCGGCCTGGTACTGATCAGAGGGGATTCCACCGCCGGCAAGTCTCGCGCCGCGTTCGAGGCCATGTGCCGTGTGTTGTCCGATCGGCGGTTGCTGAGCCCGGGACGCGGCAGCTCCGTGAGCTCGTGTCTCGAGGAGGCGCGCGCCCTGGCCGGTCAAGGTCACCGATGCGTGGTGTGGCTGGACGATCTCGAGCACTACCTCGGCCCCTCCCTGCTCGATCAGACCGTCCTGCGTGACCTGGTGGATGTCCGAGCTGTCCTCCTCGCCACCATGCGCCTGTCCGAGTACAACCGTCGCGCGCCTCGGCAGACGGGGACAGCGAAGGGAGACGACGTCTACGCCCGGATCGATCTCAGCGACCCGGTACTCAAGGCTGCCGAGATCATCGACCTGCGACGCCGATGGAGCGATACCGAACTCACCCGCACCCGGGCTCAGTCCGACCCACGACTCCTCGAAGCCCTGCGCCACCACGAACGCTACGGCGTCGCGGAATACGTCTCCGCAGGCCCCTCTCTCTGGGACCGCTGGCGCAACGCCCGCTATCTGGGCGGCAATCCACGCGGGCACGCCCTGGTGTCGACAGTTGTGGACCTGGCCCGCTCGGGACTCGGCCCGGTATCCACCGAACTGATCGTCTCCCTGCACAACGGCTACCTCGCTGACGAGGAGAGCGTGATGCTCTCGCCGGAGCCGCTGGACGAGGCCATGGCGTGGGCCTGTCAGGACCCGCTCGGGGCGAGTCGGCTCTTGATACCCGCCGGACAGGATCTCTGGCGGCCCTTCGACTACTTGGTCGACATGCTGTCCCAGCAACCCGACGCACCCCCGGTACCGGATGCCGTCCGTGAGGCTGCCGTGGAACACGCGAGGTCCGTGCAGGAGCGCTACAGCGTCGGCGTCTCCTGCTACCGGGCCGAGCGGAGCGATCTGGCGTTGCGCGCTTTCCTGCCGTCCGCAGAGACGGGCCACGTGGATTCCATGTTGTACGTCGGCTCCATCCTCCTGGACCAGAACAGGGAGACGGAAGCAGAAGCGTGGTGGCGTCGGCTGGCGAAGGCGGGCAACGCTCGGGGCATGCTCAACCTGGGAGTTCGGTGCCATCGCAAAGGACAGCGGAAGAAGGCGGAGAAGTGGTGGCGCCGGGCTTATGACTCCGGACTCCCCGACGCCGCTGTCAGATTGGCCAGTCTGCACGAGGATCGCGGCGAGCACGAACAAGCCGAGATGCTGTGGCAGACAGCACTCGACGCGGAGGTCCCGGACTCCTACCTCCGTTTCGGGCTCCTCGCATATCAGCGCAGCGAGTACGACGAAGCAGAGAAGCTCTATCTGGAAGGGGCGCGGAGAGGCCACCGCGAGTGCACGACGAACTTGGCCCAGATGTTCTTCATGCGGGAGAACCACGAGGAGGCTGAGAAGCTCTACCTCATTGCCGCGGATGCCGGGGACTGCGTGGCGATGCGAGCCCTCGGATACCTGAACGAGTGGCGAGGGCGATTCCGGCCCGTCGACGAAACTCCCGAGGAGCGCGGTCGGCGCATCGGGGAGTCGTTGCGGAATCTCCTCGACGAGGCCGAACGGGAAGGCAAGTGGAACGGAGCCGCCAAGAGTGCCAAGGAGTGGTACCGGCGCGCCTTCGACGCCGGTGACCTGATGTCCCTGCGACTTCTCGGAAACCTCTATCAACGGCGCGGCAAGTACGGGAAGGCCCACAAGTGCTACCGCCGCGCGGCCAAGTTGGGCGACCCCGCGTCCGCTGCCTACTTCAACCAGCCCGTGCTCGCCTATGCCCCACAGCACGCTGTCCCCTACGACGACGGAGACGAGTGGGACGAGACCCCCTGGCGCCCGAGTCCCCGCACGCTTGGCGTTCTGGAGGCGGCTCTGGAGATCGAGGCGGACATGGCCGCCGAGGGACTGAAAGAACTCCAGGACCGACCGATCACAGCCAAGGACTGGGGCATCGGCTGCTTCGACGTACTGCCCGCACAGACCTGGAACCAGAGCCTGTCCTGGCGGCAGCAGATGATCCAGGCCTTCGACGACCTCGCCACGGACGTCAAACAGGGAAGTCCGCCCCGTCCCCGCTGCACAGGTGAGGAGATGGCACTGCATCTCGCGCTGGAACACGCTGCCGCCATCACGGAGGACAGCCCCGAACTGACAGAGGAGTTCACCAAGGGACTCCCCGAACAACCCGACGACTACGACTGGTTCGCCTGCAAGGACCTCCTCTTCGAGGACCACGACGTGCTGATGCTGTACAAGCCGTGGATGGAGGGAATCGAAGAGCCGAGCAACAGCGTGAATCAGCACATGCGCCTGGCGAACCTGCGCCCGGACGACTGGTTCAAACCCTTCAGGGAGCAGGACGCACGCGATCCCGACCGTGACGTCCGGTACTGATCCAGACCGGTCCGGATATCTCGTTCACTCTCTTTGACCTGCGATGACGACTGTCCGGCCAGAGTTGTCACGCGCCGAACGGCCACACGCGGAAGTTCGATCACCCGGTCCGCACATCCGGTTCCGTCGAAAGGCCCACCGTGTCCCTGCCCGAGGTGCTCCTCCTGCTGCTCATCCCGCTGGCCTGCGTGCTCTCCCTGCTGGTGGCCTACCTCGCGGCGCTCCGCGGGCTGCACGGGAATCAGCGACTCAGCGCCTTTCGGACCTTCGTCCGTGCACTGCGCCGCTGAAGAGAACGAGGCCCCCGGAAGAGGCGAATTCAAGGGTTCGTGGCAACACCGCTGATCATGCGGCTGTTGCGAGGAGCTTAGCGAGGCGCTCGGCTGGGGTTTCCCAGTCGAGCGTT
>NZ_JBEYVC010000304.1:0-6706 GCF_040643855.1 Streptomyces sp. NPDC047072
GACGACGCCGGAGACCAACCCGACGACTGCGCGGCCGAGTTGATCGAGGAGCACTCGGCGGCCCTCGCCCCGCTGCTCCGGTGGTGGCACACGGCCTCGCACCAACCGGGGTCCACAGCACGGCACTTGGACGACATCCTGCGCCTGATCGACGACGCGGCCGACTGCGCCGGGCTGGACGGGCCGGAGCTGCGCGCACTCCGCGAGGCGCTCGACGCGGGGCCCGATCACGGCCGTAGCGACCTCGCCGCTCTGTTCGTGCGACGGGACGGCTACGCCCTCGCCGCCGGCGAACCACCCAGTTCCGGTGGCCGGTTGATCGCCCGGGGCACGGGGACGAACGACTGGCGCCGCTACCCGCCCGGCCTCGTCGACGCCGCCGAGCACGCGGTGGCGTGGACCGCCCGGGCGCTCGGTGCGCGACGCCGGATCGAGGTCGAGGTCGTCGCGCACGTGACCGCCCCCACGACCGGTGTGCCCCTGGTCGCGGAGGTCCGGGTGAACGACGGTCGGGCGAGCCGGGTCGCCCTCGCGCGCCGGGACGACGTGTGGGCCGGGCGGGCGGACCTCGATCTGCCCCCGGGTCTGCCGGTCTCGGCCGAGCCGCCGCGCATCGAAGTCGCGGTCCTGCTCCCGGGGTTCGACCCGGGCGGCGGTGCCGACGCCCGCGCCGGCCGTGACGCGGTCCGCGCCCTGGCCCGGCGGCGGCTGGCCGCCGCGGCACGGCCCGTGGCCGACGGCGCCCACGACGACGTAGAGGGGCCGTTTCTCGCCGAGACGCTCGCCGCCGCCACGAACGAGGACTACTGACGGATGACCGACGCCACGCGGGTGGAACTGTACGGGGAGCCCTTCGACGGCGGCTTCGCCCGGGCCCACGAGCACCACATGGCCGCCGAGTTCGAGGCCGCACACGCCGTCTACGGCGAACTGCTCGCCCTGGCCGAGTCCTTGGAGGACTCCCCCGACGTACGGTTCCTGCGCGCGCACCTGCTCGCCGACCTCACCAGCGTCCTCCTCGACGCCTCCGACCTGCCCCGGGCGAAGGAGGCCAACGACCGCTCGCGCGCCCTGCTCGACAGCGTCGCGGCGGCGCCGATGGGGCCCCAGGGCCGGCAGCTGTGGCTGGAGATCCTCCTGCGGACACTGAGCGCCGGGTCCGCCGTACTGAGCCACACGGGAGATCTGGACGAGGCGCTCGCCCTGCTCGACGAGGCGGCGGCCGTCCTGCCCGAGTTCCACGACCCGGACGGGCTGCGCGCCGCCGAACTCGGCCTGAACCGGGTGCTCCTGCTGATGGACCGGGCTGAGTGGGGCGCCGCCGAGGAACAGGCCACGCTCCTGCTGTCCACCACTCCGGCGACCGCGGTGGAAGTGATCCCCCGCCTGCTGACCGCCCTCGGTTCGATCTGCTCCGCGACCGGGCGGCACGACCTGGCCGACGACTGGTTCGCCCGCGCCGAGGACGGCTTCCTGGCCCTGGGCGACACGGGTGAGCGGCAGTCGCTGCTCGCGCACCGGGCGTTCCTCGCCATGGAACGGGGTGAACTCGACCGTGCGGAGCGGCTGTTCGCCGAGGCGTCCGCCCTCTTCGATCAGCAGCGACGGTTCGGTGACCTCGCCGTCTGCGAGCAGGCCCGCAGCCATCTCGCCGATCTGCGCGGGGACTTGGAGGGCGCGCACGGGCTCATGACGGCGAGCCTGGAGCGGTTCGCGGAGCTCGGCGCGTCGGTAGCCGCCGCCGACACCAAGCTGCTGGGCGCCCAACACGCCTACGAACAGGGCGACATCCAGGAGATGAAGCGGCTCGCGCAGGAGGCCCGTGACGTCTACCAGGAGCGGCGGATCCACGAGCGGTGCGCGCAGGTCGACCTCCTGCTCGCGCGCACCCTGGAGGACAACCTCAACCGCACGGACCACGGCGACCACGAGCGGGCGTCCGTCGACACCGCCCTCTCCCTCGCCCTGCCCGCGGCCCTGACCCTGGCCGCGGCCCGCCACGACTTCGTCACCGCCCACGCCCGCGGCCAGTGGCTGGAACTGGCGGACGGGGCGATGGAGTTGGCGTTCCGGCTGGCCGTGCGGCGCGGGGACCAGGGGCTGCTCTTCGAGTTGGTGGAGCACCGGTGCGCGGGGGCGGCGCCGGCGCTGGGAGGTGGGGTGCCCGCCGGGGAGGGCCTGGTCTTTCCCGAACCGGCCATGAAGGCGTACGGCGGCGACACCGAGGCCGACGGGGCGATGACCCTGGGCGGTGTGGCCGCCGACGCCGCCGTCTCCGCCGGGCTGCGGGTCGCACCGCCGCCGAAGGTGCGGATGTCGGCGGAGTCGGGGCGGGTCGCGCTCCAGGAGTACATCGCGGCGGCCGAGTTCCGGTACGGCCGGCCGATCGTGGACGAGCGGGAGGTGCCGTTCTGGAACACCGAGGAGCTGACCGCCCGCCCGGTGGTCCAGGTCCGGCTCGCCGACGCGGGCGACCTGTTCATGACGTGGACGTGGGCGGGCGGCGCCCGGGGCTTCGGCACGGGGCACGGCCCGGCCGCCGAAGTCGAGGAGGCCGTAAGGGAGTTGGCCGCGGCGTTGCCCGGGGCGGGCGAGGGGGCGGCGGGCATGCGGCGCGCCTTCGCGTCGGGCGCGCTCGCCGACCACCGCGCCGAACGGCGGCTCGCGCGGACGCTGGGCGAGGCGCTGTGGCCGCAGGGGCTGACCGCGCAGATCCGCCAGGTGTCGGAGCGGGCGGGGCGCCCCCTGGTCCGTATCCAGCCGTCCCCGCGGGTCGCGCAGGTCCCCTGGGAGCTCCTGGCCGTGGACGCCGAGGACACCCGGCTGCTCGACCTGGCGGACGTGGTGACGACGGCACCGACGTCGTTGCGGCGGCAGGCGGGTCATGGGCGACCGGGAACCGGTGAACCGGCGGTCGTCTCCGAGCGGGCGACCGTCTCCGGGCAGACGGCCCACCCCCAGCCCGCGGACGACTCCAGGCAGACGGCCCACCCCCAGCCCGCGGACGTCTCCGCCCGGACGGACGCTTCCGCGCAGGCACCCACCTCCGGGCCCGAAGTCCCGTCCCCACCCCCGGCATCCGCTCCCGCCGCCCCCGTCGTCCTCGTTCTCGACCCCCGGATCCCCGGCTTCCGCGCCGACTCCCCGCTCGGCTCCGTCCTCGGCCCGCCCGGCTCGGATCCGGAGCTGCTCTCCCTGGTCCGCGCCCGCCTCGACGCGGGCCCCGTCGAGCCGCCCCTGGCCACCCCGGCGGAGGCGTTCCGCCGTACCGATCTGGACCGGGACTGGCTGGGCGCCGTACTCCGCAAGGGAGCACGGAGACTGCTGTACGTCGGACACGTCAGCGGCGCTCCGGTCGAGGGCGGCCAGAGCGAGGACGGCGCCCTTCACCTGAGCTGCGGCGAGGAGGCCGTGGGCCTGGCCGAACCGGTCCGTACGCACCGGCCGTTGTCCGCCAAGGACCTCCTGCTGGGCACGCTGCCCCTGCGCGGTGACGGCGAGCCGGGCGCCCGGATCTGGCCCGCGCCGCCGCGGGTCGCTCTGATCGGCTGCGAGAGCGGCGGCGATCTGCGGTTCGCCGAGTCGTTCGGCCTGGCCACGGCGATGCTCCACAACGGCGCCGACCTGGTCACGGCCACCCGCTGGCCGCTGCCGACCAGCCTCGCCTTCCACACCCTGGCCGGCGTCCCCGAGTCCGTCCGTCCCCTCACGGAGGCGATCGTCGCCGTGGACACCGCGCACGAGGACCCCGATCCCGTCCGCCGGCTCGCCGAGTGGCAACGCGATCAGCTGGCCCGCTGGCGCGCCGGGGGCACGCCCGCCCACTCCCCCTTGCTGTGGGCGGCCCTGACCTCCCTCACGGTGTGAGGCGCTCGTCCGTCACCCCGAGCCGTGCCTGCTCCTCCTCGACGATCCGGCGCGCCAGCTCGGTGTCGGAGATGTCGACCGCGTCCGGGGTGGCCTCGGCGACGGCGCTGCGGCGGGCGTAGGTGTCGAACAGCCGGGTCTTGGCCTCCAGCATCTTCACCAGGCGTTCGTCGACGCCCCCGGTGGCGAGCAGGCGGTACACGCGGACCGGTCTGACCTGGCCCATCCGGTGCGCCCGGGCCACCGCCTGGTGTTCGACGGTCGGCTTGATCTGGGGTTCGCACAGGACGACGACGGAGGCCGCCTGCAGGTTGAGGCCGATGCCGGCCGCCTGGATCTGCGCCAGGAGCACGGCAGGGCCCTGGACGGCTGTGAAGTCGTCGACGATCCGCTGCCGTCGCCCGGCCGGGACGGCTCCGGTGAGCGGACCGGACACCGGGGCGCCGTCGACGGCCGCGAGCGCCTGCGCGACCACACCGAGGACGTCCTTGAAATAGGAGAAGACCACCGTCTTCTGGCCGTTCTCGCCGGCCTCCCGGACGATCTCCCGGAGCCGGTCCAGCTTGGCCGACCTCTCGGGGCGCGCGTAGGCGGCCCTGCGCATCGCCATGAAGTTGCCCGCGCGTACGGCGTCGCGATAGGCCGCCTCGTCCGACGCGCTCAGCTCCTCCCATTCGTCGGTCTGCTGGAGGCTGGGGAGTTCGGTCAGCACGTCCTCCTGGTTGCGCCTCAGATAGACCGGGGCCACGGCCTTGCGGAAGGCGACCGATCCGGCGAGCGCGTCCTTCTCGCCGAGGGCGTCCGCGACCTCGTCGTCGAGCATCCGGACCAGGTTGCGGAACTCCGCGACCCGGTTCTCCATCGGGGTTCCGGTCATGAAGAGGGCGCGTCCGCAGCGCCGCGTCCACCGGGCGACCGCCTGGGACCGCTTGGCCTGCGGGTTCTTGACGGTGTGTGCTTCGTCGACGACGAGCAGGCCGACCTCCCCGCCGCCCGGCACGGGAAAACCGCGCAGCGCGTCGAACGTGGTCACCGCGACCCCGCCGCGGCCCTTCCAGTCGGCGAACGCGTCGTGCCGGCCGGGGCCGTGCAGCACCCTGACGCGCAGGGCGCTGCGGGCCTCGATCTCCCGGGTCCAGTTCACGAGGACGCCCGCCGGGCAGACGACCATGAAGTGGCTCTGGCCCTCGGCGGCCAGGTGGGCCAGTACGGCGATCGCCTGGATGGTCTTGCCGAGGCCCATCTCGTCGCCGAGCACCACCGTGCGCTGGGCGAGGGCGAACCGTGCGCCGAACGCCTGGTAGCCGCGCAGGGAGACGCGCCGGTGCGTGTCGTCGAGGTGCTGGGTGCGGACCCGTTCGGCGATCTCGTCGGGCAGGAAGCCCTCGGCGGCGGCCGTGTCCGGGGGCCGCCCGGAGATCTCGGCGAGCAGGCTGTAGTACTCGGCGGAACGGAGTTCGAAGTCGACCCAGGCCGCGACGTCGGACGACGGTCCGCGGAGCAGGTCCACCGAGGCCTGGGCCAGCAGTTCGGGCAGGCCCGCCCGGTCCGTCTCGTCCAGCAGCGTCCTGATCGCGGCGATCGCCGCCGCCGCGCGGGTCTTCTTCTCCTGGCCCGCCAGCAGCATCCGGAACAGCCCGGTGGCGGGCCCGGCGTCCTGGAGCAGCGGGCCGAGCCGTTCGGCCAGGCCGGTCGCCCGGTCGACGGCGCGACGGGCGTCGGGGCCCGCCTCCACCAGGACGTGCAGGGCGGTGACGAGCGCGGTGGTGCCCGGCTCCGGCCGGTCCACGTCGATGTGGACGGCCACCGTCTCGTGCACGGCCTCGGCGAGCCGCCGGGCGGCGGCGAGCATCTGGTCGGCGGTGCGCTGCCCCACCCCGGGGATCTGCCGCAGCCGGTAGGGGCCCGCGTCGAGCACACCGCCCACGGTGCGCGGCCCGTGCTTCTCGACGCTGCCCAGCCGCAGCCGCCCTTCGGTGACGTCCTGCAGCCGGGCCACGGGGATGGCGTCGAGCTCCCGCTCCACCGCCGCGTCGTGGATCGGCCTCAGCACCGCCCGTACGGCCTCGACCGCCCGCGCGTGGTCCCCGGCCAGCGCCCGCGCGGCCTCGTACAGCCGCGTCCCCCGAGCGACCGTCTCCCGCTCCTCACGCCCCACGTCCCGTGCCCCTCTCCGGCCCTCCCGGCATCCTCGCACCGGCCGGAGAACGCTCAGGCCGCGCTCGAGGCCGAGTGCATAGACTCACGAGTACGGCTCGTGCGAACGGACGGGCCCCGTCCGACTGCTGGAGGCCCAGTGATACGTGTGCTCCTCGCCGACGACGAGCATCTCATCCGGGCCGCGCTCATCGAACTGATCGGTCTCGAAGGCGATCTGCGGGTCGTCGCGGACACCGGCGAGGGCGCGCAGGTCCTGCCTCTCGCCTTGCGGCACCGCCCCGACGTGGCGTTGCTGGACGTCAATCTCGCCGACACCAGCGGGCTCCAGGTCGCCGCCGAACTGCACGAGCGGCTGCCGTCCTGCCGGACGCTCCTGCTGACGAGCCTAGGCAGTGCGGCCACCGTGCGCGAGGCCGTGGAGCTGGGGGTGAGCGGCTATCTGATGAAGGACGCCGCTCCCGACGCCCTCGCCGAGGGCATCAGGAAGGTGGCCTCCGGTCAGCGGGTGATCGCGCCCGAGCTCATGCTGGCGGCGTGGGAGAGCCGCGCCAACCCGCTCACCCCGCGGGAGACGGAGGTGCTGAGGCTGGCCGCGGAGGGCCAGACCGTGGCGGACATCGCGGACACGGTCCGGCTGTCGGTCGGCACGGTCCGCAACTACCTCGGCAACTGCCTCACG
>NZ_JBEYVC010000305.1:0-6684 GCF_040643855.1 Streptomyces sp. NPDC047072
AACCGCCGAACGGCGACGTCGGGTCGAACTTGTTGAACGTGTTGGACCAGACGACCCCGGCCCGGAGCTTGTTCGCGACCGCCAGGATCCGCGAGCCCTTCTCCGTCCAGATGCCCGCCGACAGGCCGTACTGCGTGTTGTTCGCCTTGGCGACCGCCTCGTCGGGCGTACGGAAGGTAAGGACCGAGAGGACCGGGCCGAAGATCTCGTCCCGCGCGATGGTGTGCGCCTGGGTGACGTTCGTGAAGAGCGTCGGGGCGAACCAGTAGCCGGAGGAGGGGAGTTCGCACTCCGGGGACCAGGGCTCGGCGCCCTCCGCGGACCCCTTCTCGACCAGCGAGGTGATCCGCGCGAGCTGCTCGGCGGAGTTGATCGCGCCGATGTCGGTGTTCTTGTCGAGCGGGTCGCCGAGGCGGAGGGTGGACAGGCGGCGCTTGAGGGAGTCCAGCAGCTCGTCCTGGATCGACTCCTGGACCAGGAGGCGGCTGCCCGCGCAGCAGACCTGGCCCTGGTTGAAGAAGATGCCGTTGACGATGCCTTCCACGGCCTGGTCGATCGGGGCGTCGTCGAAGACGATGTTGGCGCCCTTGCCGCCCAGTTCGAGGGTGAGCTTCTTCCTCGAACCGGCCACCGTCCGCGCGATCTCCTTGCCGACCGCTGTGGAGCCGGTGAAGGCCACCTTGTTGACGTCCGGGTGCGCGACGAGCGCGGCGCCCGTGTCGCCGTAACCGGGAAGGATGTTGACGACGCCCTTGGGCAGGCCCGCCTGGCGGCAGATGTCCGCGAAGAAGAGAGCGCTCAACGGCGTCGTCTCGGCGGGCTTCAGCACCACTGTGTTGCCGGTCGCCAGCGCCGGGGCGATCTTCCACGCCAGCATCAGGAGCGGGAAGTTCCACGGGATGACCTGGCCGGCCACGCCGAGGGGCTTCGGCGCCGGATCGAAGCCCGCGTGCTCCAGCTTGTCCGCCCAGCCCGCGTAGTAGAAGAAGTGGGCGGCGACCAGGGGGAGGTCGGCGTCGCGGGTCTCCTTGATCGGCTTGCCGTTGTCCAAGGTCTCCAGGACGGCCAGCTCGCGCGAGCGCTCCTGGATGATCCGGGCGATGCGGAACAGGTACTTGGCGCGCTCGGAGCCGGGCAGCGCCGACCACTTCTCGAACGCCTTGCGGGCGGCCGCCACCGCGCGGTCCACGTCCGCCTCGCCCGCCTGGGCGATCTCGGACAGGACCTCCTCGGTGGACGGCGAGACGGTCTTGAAGACCTTGCCGTCGGCCGCCTCGGTGAACTCGCCGTCGATGAACAGGCCGTAGGAGGGGGCGATGTCGACGACGGAGCGGGACTCGGGTGCGGGTGCGTACTCAAAAACCATGATCGATCAGTCCACCGTCACGTAGTCGGGGCCGGAGTAACGGCCCGTGGCCAGCTTCTGGCGCTGCATCAGCAGGTCGTTCAGGAGCGAGGAGGCGCCGAAGCGGAACCAGTGGTTGTCCAGCCAGTCCTCGCCCGCCGTCTCGTTGACCAGGACGAGAAACTTGATCGCGTCCTTGGACGTGCGGATCCCGCCCGCCGGCTTCACGCCCACCTGTACCCCGGTCTGCGCCCGGAAGTCGCGCACCGCCTCCAGCATCAGCAGGGTGTTCGCCGGGGTGGCGTTGACGGCGACCTTGCCGGTGGACGTCTTGATGAAGTCCGCGCCCGCCAGCATGCCGAGCCAGCTCGCGCGGCGGATGTTGTCGTACGTCGACAACTCGCCGGTCTCGAAGATGACCTTGAGACGGGCGGACGTCCCGCAGGACTCCTTCACGGCGACGATCTCGTCGTACACCTTCAGGTAGTGGCCCGCGAGGAACGCGCCGCGGTCGATGACCATGTCGATCTCGTCCGCGCCCGCCGCCACGGCGTCGCGTACGTCGGCCAGCTTCACGTCCAGGGCGGCGCGGCCCGCCGGGAAGGCGGTGGCGACCGAGGCGACCTTCACGCCGGAACCGGCGACGGCCTCCTTGGCGGTGGCCACCATGTCGGGGTAGACGCAGACGGCCGCGGTCGCGGGGGTCGTCCGGTCGGTCGGGTCGGGGCGGACCGCCTTGGCGCCGAGGGCCCGGACCTTGCCCGGGGTGTCCGCGCCTTCCAGCGTCGTCAGGTCGACCATCGAAATGGCCAGGTCGATGGCGTACGCCTTCGCGGTCGTCTTGATCGAACGGGTGCCGAGCGAGGCGGCGCGCGCCTCCAGACCGACCGCGTCCACACCGGGCAGCCCGTGCAGGAACCGGCGCAGAGCGCTGTCGGACGAGGTCACGTCCGTGAGCGGGTGTGCGGAAGAAACAGTGGTGGGCATGGTCACCAGACGAGCATATCTACGCGCGTAGCAGCTTGTACAGGGTCTCACCGGACCCGCCCGCGAACCGGCCGCCCCCCTGCCGCTTAGGATCGGCCCCATGACCGACCGCATCTACCGCTCGCCCATGGCGCTGCTCGCCGGCGTCCTCCTGCTCGCCCTCACCGGCTGGCTCGGCATCGACGCGGTCGTCTCCGGCACCGGCGACACTCCCTGGCTCGCGCTCGCCGCGATGATCCTCCTCGTCCCCCTGGTGGCCGCCTTCACCCTGCGCCCGGCCGTCTTCGCCAACGATGACCGGCTGCGGATCCGCAACCCCTTCCGGGTGATCGTCGTGCCCTGGGGCGAGGTCGAGACCCTGCGCTCCGGCTACTCGAACGAGGTGCTCGCCAAGTCCGGCACGAAGTACCAGCTGTGGTCGATCCCCGTCTCCCTGCGCGGCCGCAAGAAGGCCGCCCGGCAGACGGCCCGGCAGCAGTCCGAGAAGGCCGGCGGACGGCCCTCCAGGGGGCTCGGGATGTTCGGCGGGGGGATGGTCACCGACGGGTTCGGCGGGCGGACGCCGGTCCCGGAGGGGCCCGCGCGGGCCGAGGCCGACAAGATCATGGACGAGCTGCGGCAGCTGCTGGAGAGCCGCGCGAAGGCCGAGGGCTCGCAGGGCGAGGTCACCGTGCGGTGGGCCTGGGAGATCGTGGGGCCGGCGGTGGCCGGAGCGGTGCTGCTGGGGATCCTGCTGCTGGTGCTCTGACGCGCCGTACGGCGATCGCGTCAACCATCTCCAGGTCACCCGATGGGATGGTCCGGACCGGTCCATGGGGCAACGAAAAGGTTTAGTCCAGTCGGTATTCATCGGCCGCTGCCAGCCTCCGCCCATGAACGCACCCTTGAACACCCCGCGCATGGGCGTCCCGGCCCGGCTCGCGGACGCGATGAGCATGCCGGAACGGCACGAGTACCTCCGGCGGTCCCTGTCCCGGCGTGGTCTCCTCGCCGCCACCGCGGTGGCCGGCGCGGCCGGCCTCTCCGCCGCCGGTACGGCCAGAGCCGCGACCCCCGACCTGATCACCCGCTCGGCCACCGAGCACGTCGACGGCGCGCTCGTGGCGCCGTTCGGCCGCCACCTCGCCTACGGCGCCGACCCGCGCACCCAGATGCGGGTCTCCTGGCAGGTGCCGCTCCCCGTCCGCGGCCCCTTCCTGCGCATCGGGCTCAGCCCGCTCGACCTCGGCCACAAGGTCGCCGCCGAGGTCCGCGACCTGTTCACCCCGGCCGGCGTCGGCAAGAGCGCCGACATCGACCAGTACTACGTGCACGCGGCCCTGGACAACCTCCGGCCCGGCACGACGTACTACTACGGCGTCGGCCACGACGGCTTCGACCCCGCCCACCCGGGCGCCGCGCACACCGTCTACTCCTTCACCACCGCGCCGGCCGTCGCCCGCCCCTTCACCTTCACCGCGTTCGGCGACCAGAACCCCAGCTACACCTCCATCGGCCTCAACGCGATGGTCCAGGCCCAGAACCCGGCCTTCCACCTGCACGCCGGCGACATCTGCTACGCCGAGGAGACCGGGCACGGCCTGCCCGCCGACAGCAGCAACTACGACGCCCGGCAGTGGGACCAGTTCCTCGCCCAGATCGAGCCCATGGCGAGCCGGGTGCCGTGGATGGTGGCGTTCGGCAACCACGACATGGAGGCCTGGTACTCGCCCAACGGCTACGGCGGCAACGAGGCCCGCTTCACGCTCCCGGCCAACGGGTTCGATCCGGAGAAGGCGCCGGGTGTGTACTCGTTCGTGCACGGCAACGTGGCGGTCGTCTCGGTCGACGCGAACGACGTGTCGTACGAGATACCCGCGAACCGCGGCTATACGGCGGGCAAGCAGACCGCGTGGCTGGACCGGGAGCTGGGGCGGTTGCGGCGGACGGCGGGGGTGGATTTCGTCGTGGTCTTCCATCACCACTGCGCCTTCTCGACCACCAGCTCGCACGCCTCCGAGGGCGGGGTGCGGGAGCAGTGGGTGCCGTTGTACGAGAAGCACCAGGTCGATCTCGTCGTCAACGGGCACAACCACGTGTACGAGCGGACGGACCCGGTGGTGGCGGACAAGCCGGTGCGGGAGCTGGCCATCGGCGGTACGCATGAGCCCGCGCGCGGGGGTGTCGTCTATGTGACCGCCGGTGCGGGCGGTGAGAGCGTCTACAGCTTCCCCGTGGCCGACAGCTACGAGGGGAACGAGGACGAGGTCGGGGCCGTGCCGACGTACTACACCGGGGCGGGCGGCAAGGTCACCGAGAGCGTGGACTGGTCGCGGGTGCGGTACACCGGGTACTCGTTCATCCGGGTCGACGTGAAGCCGGCGCACCGGGGTGGGACGGCGACGCTGACGGTGCGGGCGTTGGCCGCGACGGGGGCGGAGGTGGACCGTTTTACTGTCGCGCGCAAGGCGGGTTGAGCGGGTTCCGGGTTCTGAACGGGTTCCGTGCTCCGAGCGGTTGAGGGGCGTCCCCGGCGGTCGTGGTTCCGGCCGGGGCGTCTCTCGGTGGTTCAGATGCCGGCCGCCGTCGACAGGTCCCGCTTGATCGCCGTCAGCAGGTCGGTCGCTGTGGTGTGGGCCGTGGGCAGGTCGGCGTGCGTCTCGACCGGGACCACTACCTCCAGGTAGCACTTCAGCTTCGGTTCCGTGCCGCTCGGGCGGACGATCACCCGCGCGCCGTCCAGGGTGTAGCGCAGGCCGTCGGTGGGGGGCAGTTTCTCGGTGCCCTGGGTGAGGTCCTCCGCCTTGGTGATGGTGAGGCCGGCGAGCTGTGTCGGGGGCTGTTCGCGGAGCCTGTGCATGGCCGCCGCGATGACCGACAGGTCCTCCACGCGGACCGAGAGCTGGTCGGTGGCGTGCAGGCCGTGTTCCACGGCGAGGTCGTCCAGGAGGTCCAGGAGCGTGCGGTTCTGCTCCTTGAGGACCGACGCGAGTTCCGTGATCAGCAGCGCCGCGGTGATGCCGTCCTTGTCGCGGACGCCCTCCGGGTCCACGCAGTAGCCGAGGGCCTCCTCATAGCCGTAGCGCAGGCCGTCGACGCGGGCGATCCACTTGAAGCCGGTGAGGGTCTCCTCGTACGGGAGTCCCGCCTTCTCGGCGATGCGGCCGAGGAGGGAGGAGGAGACGATCGACTCGGCGAACGTGCCGTGCGCTCCGCGGGTCACCAGGTGGGCGGCGAGGAGGGCGCCCACCTCGTCGCCTCGCAGCATGCGCCAGTTCTCTTGGTCCTTTACCGCTACCGCGCACCGGTCCGCGTCCGGGTCGTTAGCGATGATCAGGTCCGGGGTCGTCTCGCGGGCCTTCGCGAAGGCGAGGTCCATCGCGCCGGGCTCTTCCGGGTTGGGGAAGGCGACGGTGGGGAAGTCCGGGTCGGGGTCGGCCTGTTCCTCGACGAGGACGGGTTCCGGGAAGCCCGCTCGGTCGAAGGCGGCGAGGAGGGTGTCCTTGCCGACGCCGTGCATCGCCGTGTAGACCGTGCGGGCGGTGCGGGGGGAGTCCTGCGCGAGTACGGCGTCCGTGCGGGCCAGGTAGGCGTTCAGGACGCTGTCGTCGAGGGTTTCCCAGCCGGTGTCCGGGCGGGGGACGTCGTTCAGGCTGGTGATCGCGGCGATCTCGGCTGCGATCTCCGCGTCTGCCGGGGGGACGATCTGGGAGCCATCGCCGAGGTAGACCTTGTAGCCGTTGTCGCGGGGTGGGTTGTGGCTGGCGGTGACCTCTACGCCGGCTACTGCGCCCAGGTGCCTTATCGCGTACGCGAGGACGGGGGTGGGGAGGGGGTGGGGGAGGAGTGCGGCTCTGAGGCCGGCGCCGGTCATCACCGCGGCGGTGTCTCGGGCGAAGTCCTGTGATTTGTGGCGGGCGTCGTAGCCGATGACTACCAGGCCGCCGTGGTGGTTTTTTGCGTTGAGGTAGGCGGCGAGGCCGGCTGCGGCGCGGATGACGACTGTGCGGTTCATGCGCATGGGGCCGGCGCCTAGTTCGCCTCTCAGGCCTGCTGTGCCGAACTGGAGGGTGCCGGTGAAGCGGGCTTCTAGTTCGGCGTGGTTGCCTTGCTCGATCAGCTTGGCGAGTTCGGTGCGGGTGTCCGGGTCGGGGTCCTCGGTGAGCCACGTTTTCGCCCGGGCGATGAGGTCGTCTTGCACGGTCGGTCCTTTGCGTCTGCGGGTTCGGTGGGGGCGGGCGTTTTGCGCCCACGCGGCGGAGCCGCATATCGACACAGCCCCGCGCCCCTGAAAAGCGCGCCTACGGTTCGGTGGTGGGTCGGGGCCGGGGGCGGGGGGTATCCGTCCTCGGTCCGGCGGTTCTCTCTTTTAC
>NZ_JBEYVC010000306.1:0-6679 GCF_040643855.1 Streptomyces sp. NPDC047072
GACGCCGCCCATGCCCTCGGGCGGTGCGGGGTGGGAGGCGGCGGTGATGCCGTACACGTACGTGCTCACTCCTGCTCCTCCTTCCTGCGTGCCGTCGTGCTCCTGCGGGCACGCGGCCGGGACTCGCTCTCGCCCTCCTCACGGGCCTGCTTGAAGGCACCGGAGATGGTCTCGGCGGCGCCGGACAGGGCGCCCTTGGACTTGCCGCGCGCACCGGACTCGGTGATGCTGCCGACGACGTCGGGCAGGCCGGGGCTCTTGTTCGGGCCGGACTCCAGGTCGAGCCGGTTGCACGCCTCGGCGAAGCGCAGATAGGTGTCGACGCTGGCCACGACGACACGTACGTCGATCTTCAGGATCTCGATGCCGACCAGGGACACCCGTACGAACGCGTCGATGACCAGACCCCTGTCGAGGACGAGTTCCAGAACGTCGTAGAGGCCGCTGGAGCCACCTCCACCGCCCTGCTGTGCCGGGACAACGGTCATGTCTGCCCAGCCTCCTTTTCTGTCGGACGAACGGTTGTGAGGCGGCCTAGCGGCCGCCCTGCCTTTGTGCGTCGGAACGTCCGCGTTCGTAGCGGCGGACGCGCCGGTAGCCGGTGAGCCGGCCGTCCTGGTCGAGGTCGACCTGGTAGCTCGCCATCAGGCTCATCGTGTCGGGCACGCGGGCGAGTTCGAGGACCTCGATCTCCAACGACCAGCCCTCCTCGGTCTGTTCGAAGGAGGAGACGGTCTCGGCGGACATGCCGGTCAGCTCGGCCAGCTGGGCGCGCGCGTGGCGCAGGACCTCCATGGGGCCAGGCCGACCACTGTCCGCCGTGTTGCGTTCCGTGTCTTTTTCTTCTCCCTTGGGGGAATTCCGTGAATTCTGTGAATCCGATGTGTTCTTTGTGTTCGCCATGGCCACCTCCCTCTGCGGGTGGCCGCATGTTCGATCGCCAAACCTTCAGGAGGGCATCAACGCGTTGAGCCTGCGCCGGGCGGGGCCGAGGGCGCGCCCTTTGCCCATGGTTCCGGCCCAGGGATTGGTGCGGGCCTGCTCGACGGCGTCCGCGATCGTCCAGCGGCGGGCGTCCAGGCCCGGGTCGTCGAGCTGGGTCCAGGCGATCGGGGTGGCCACGGGGGCGCCGGGCTTGGCGCGCACGGTGTAGGGCGCGACGGCGGTCTGCGCGTAGCCGTTGCGCTGCACGTCGAGGTAGAGCCGGTCGCCGCGCTCCTTCTTGCGGGCGGCGGTGGTCAGCCGGTCCGGGTGGCCTGCGACCAGGGTGTCGGCGACGTCCTTGGCGAAGGCGCGCACCTCGTCGAAGTCGTGGTGGCCGTTGACGGGCACGACGACGTGCAGTCCGCGCGAGCCGGTGGTCATCAGGACCGAGGGCAGCCTCAGCTCGTCGAGCAGCTCCCCGAGCAGCCAGGCGGCCTCCCGTACGGCCGCGAAGTCGCCTCCGTCGGCCGGGTCGAGGTCGAAGACCAGCCGGTCGGGCCGGTCCACCCGGCCGGTCCGCGACAGCCAGCGGTGCAGGGTGAGGGCGGCCTGGTCGGCGAGGTAGAGCAGGGTGGCGGTGTCGTCGCACACGGGGTGGCAGACGGTTCCGCCCTCCTTGGCCACCTCGACGCGGTCGATCCACTCCGGGTAGCTGTCGGGGGCGTTCTTCTGCATGAACCGGGGGCCGTCGATCCCGTCGGGGTGCCGTTCCAGCATCAGCGGGCGGCCGCGCAGGTGCGGCAGCATGAAGGGGGCGACGGCCCGGTAGTAGTCGACCAGGTCGCCCTTGGTGTACTCCTTGGCGCCGTCGCCGCCGGGGAAGAGGACCTTGTCCGGGCGGTGCACCTCTACAGTGCGCCGGCCCGCCCGGACGGTCCGTACGCCGTCGCCGCTCACGGCGCGATCGCCTGCTCCACCAGCAGCCGTACGGAGGCCGCGATCGACTCGGCGTCGATGCCGGCGGCGTGCAGCTGCTCCTCGGGCGAGGCCGAGCCGGGCATCGTACGGACGCCGAGGCGCACCAGGCGGGGGACGGGACGGCCGTCGAGGAACGCGTCGAGGACGGCGTCGCCGAGGCCGCCCTCCTCGTGGTGGTCCTCGACGGTGAGCAGGCAGCCGGTCTCCTCGGCGGCCGTGCGCAGGGTGAGCCGGTCGACGGGCTTGACCGAGTACAGGTCGATCACGCGCACCGGGATGCCCTCGCCGTCCAGCGCCTCGGCGGCCTTCAACGCCTCGTGCAGGGTGACGCCGGCCGCGACGACCGTCATCCGGTCCTGCTGCGAGGAGCGCAGCACCTTGCTGCCGCCGATCGGGAACTCCTCCTCGGGCCCGTAGATCACCGGGCTCTCGCCGCGCGAGGTGCGCAGATAGCGGACGCCGTCCAGGGTCGCCATCTCGGCGACCAGGTGCGCGGTCTGGTTGGCGTCGCACGGGTACAGCACGGTCGAGCCGTGCACGGCCCGCATCATCGCCAGGTCCTCCAGGCCCATCTGGCTCGGCCCGTCCTGCCCGATGGAGACACCCGCGTGCGAGCCGACGAGATTGACGCCGGCCCCGCTGATCGAGGCCATGCGGACGAAGTCGTACGCGCGCGTGAGGAAGGCCGCGAAGGTCGAGGCGTACGGCACCCAGCCGCGGGCCGCGAGACCGACGGCGGCGCCGACCATCTGCTGCTCGGCGATGTAGCACTCGAAGTAGCGGTCGGGGTGTTCCTTGGCGAAGAACTCCGCGCGCGTGGAGTCGCCGACCTCGCCGTCGAGGGCGACGACGTCACCGCGTCCGGTGCCGAGGGCGGTGAGCGCCTGGCCGTAGGCGTTGCGGGTCGCCACCTCGTCGCCGACGTCCCACCTGGGCAGTTCCAGGTGCCCGGCCCGCACGGCGTGCAGGATGCGGGCGGCCGGCGGCTCGTGCACCTGGATGCGGAGGTCCCGTACTCCGCCGAGTTCCTCGATGGCGTCGTCGGCGTTCTTCAGCGGCTTGCCGTGCAGTCCCTCGCGGTCCTGGACGTCGGCGACGCCCTTGCCCTTGAGGGTGCGGGCGAGGATCGCGGTGGGCTGCCCCTTGGTGGACTCGGCCTCGCCGTACGCGCGCTCGATCGCGTCCACGTCGTGGCCGTCGACCTCGACCGTGTGCCAGCCGAAGGCCTGGAAGCGGCGGGCGTAGGCGTCGAGGTCGTGGCCGTGCCGCGTCGGGCCGCGCTGGCCGAGCCGGTTGACGTCGACGATCGCGGTGAGATTGTCGAGCCGCTCGTACCCGGCGTGCTCGGCGGCCTCCCAGACGGAGCCCTCGGCGAGTTCGCTGTCCCCGGTGAGGACCCACACCCGGTAGCCGGTGCGGTCGAGCCGCTTGCCGGCCAGCGCGATGCCGACGCCCACGGGCAGTCCCTGGCCGAGCGAGCCGGTGGCCGTCTCGACCCACGGCAGCTTGCGCGGGGTGGGGTGCCCTTCGAGCCGGCTGCCCTGCTTGCGGAAGGTCAGCAACTCCTCGTCGTCCACGGCGCCCACGGCCTTGTACGTGGCGTACATCAGCGGTGAGGCGTGGCCCTTGGAGAGCACGAAGCGGTCGTTGCCGGGGTGGTCGGGGCGGTCGAAGTCGTAGCGGAAGTGCCGGGCCATCAGGACGGCCATCAGGTCGGCGGCGGACATCGACGAGGTCGGGTGTCCGGAGCCCGCGGCGGCGGAGGCGCGCACGCTGTCGACGCGCAACTGCTGGGCGAGTTCGACGAGTTCACCGGTGTTCATGAGGCTCCTTCCGCGGGGTCGGCGTCTTCGCCGGGCTTGCTCTCGGTGTGCTTGACGGGGCCGGGGGCCTTGTGGGGCGCACCGCGGGGTTGGTTCTTGGCGCGCTCACCGCCGGGTTGGCTCTTCGCGGGCTCGGGGCCCGGTTGGTACTTCGCGGGCTCATCGCCCGATCGGCCTTTCGCCAGCTCTCCGCCCGGGGCGTCGGCGCCCGTGTCCTCCGCCGTCGCCGCCCCCGGTCCCGAGCGGGCCGCGGCCTTCGGGCGGCCCGGCACCCGCGCCAGCTCCGGGGAGGCCGTGTCGAGGGGGACCGACCAGGACCGTACGAGTCCCAACTGCACGGCCTGGCGCGGGAGTACGGCGTCCAGGAGCCAGTCGGCCGCGACGCGCACCCGGTTGCCGGGCATCGCCGCGAGGTGGTAGCCGCGGGTGACCGCACCGGCCGCGGGCCCGGAGAGCGGGATGCCCAGCGGGTTGGCGGCGGCCTTGGCGCCGCCGAGGTCCACGACGAAGCCGAGGTCCTTGTGCCGGTAGGGCTGCTTCTCCCCCACGCCGAGGGAGGCGGCGACATTGCGGGCCGCCGTCTTCCCGTGCCGCCAGGCGTGCTGGGCGGTCATGGGCGTGAACTTGCCCGGGTCGTTGAGGTCGGGCACGGCGGCCGCGTCCCCGCACGCGAACACCTCGGGATGGCCGGGGAGTTGGAGGTAGGGGTCGACGACGAGCCGTCCACGCTCCAGGGGTTGCCCGGTCGACTCGACGAGCGGGTCCGGCCGTACGCCGACGCACCACACGAGCGTCCGGGTCTCGACGAACTCCCCGTCGGTCAGCAGGACTCCGCCCGGTGTGGCCTCCTTCACGGAGGTCCCCATGCGCACCTCGACGCCCCGCTCGCGCAGGGTGCGGTCGGCGGTGCGGGAGAGGTGCTCATCCAGTTCGGGCAGCACCCGCTCCGCGATGTCGAGGAGCAGCCAGCGCGGTCGTACGCCTTCCCTCAAGGGGTGTTTGCGGACCTGCGCGTCGGTGTACAGCTGCCCGTGCGCGGCGACCTCGGTGCCGGTGTAGCCCGCGCCGACCACCACGAAGGTGCAGCGGGCCGCGCAGCTCTTCGGGTCGTCCGCGGCGGCCGCCAGCTCCACCTGCCGGGTGACGTGGTCCCGTAGATAGAGCGCTTCGGGCAGGCCGCGGAAGCCGTGGGCGTGCTCGGCGATCCCGGGGATCGGGAGCAGCTTGTTGACGCTGCCGACGGCGAGCACGAGCCGGTCGTAGGGCAGGGTGCCCGTGCCGCCCTCGGGGTCGGTGTAGCGCACCACGCGCTCGTCCAGGTCGACGCCGTCGGCCTCGCCGAGCACCAGCCGCACAGCAGGCAGGGTGCCGGAGAGGGAGACGGTCACCCGGCGGGGTTCCAGGATCCCGGCGGCGACCTGGGGCAGCAGGGGCAGATACAGGAAGTAGTCGGTCGGGTTGAGCAGGGTGATGTCGGCCTTTCCCCGGGCCATCCCGGACAGCTCCTTGGCCGTCCGGTACCCGGCGAAGCCGGCTCCGACGATCACGATGCGGGGTCGACTCACGGTGCGCCTCCGGGGCTGTCGCGTACCTCGGCAGCCTTCCGCGTCCCCCTGGCCGGGGCCGCCAAACGCCGGTTTCCCCATGGACCGCCGGGTACTCGGACGGAGCCCCTCATCACGGAGTCGCCGGAGGTACCTCCATGCCCGAATACGGTTATTTCCTGTCGTGCGAGGAGTTCGGCCCGGCCGAGCTGGTCGAACAGGCGCGGATGGCCGAGCAGGCCGGATTCAGCTCGCTGTGGATCTCCGACCACTACCACCCGTGGAACGACGCGCAGGGTCAGAGCCCCTTCGTCTGGTCGGTGATCGGCGCGATCTCGGAGGCGGTGTCGCTGCCGATCGAGACGGCGGTGACCTGCCCGACCGTGCGGATCCACCCGGCGGTGGTGGCGCAGGCCGCGGCGACCAGCGCGGTCATGACGAACGGCCGCTTCCGGCTCGGCGTCGGCTCCGGGGAGGCCCTCAACGAACATGTCCTCGGGCATGTGTGGCCGCCCGCGCACATCCGCCTGGAGATGCTGGAGGAGTCGATCCAGGTGATGCGCCGGCTGTTCACCGGCGAGGAGGTCAACCACCACGGCACGCACTACACGGTGGAGAACGCCCGCCTCTACACGGTCCCCGACGAGCCCGTCCCCATCGACATCTCCGGCTTCGGCCCGGCGGCCACCGCGCTCGCGTCCCGGGTCGGCGACGGCTTCATCACGATGATGCCGGAGGAGTCGATGGTGGAGCAGTTCCGCAAGGGCGGCGGGGCCGGGAAGCCGGTGAGCGGCGGCATCAAGGTCTGCTACGGCCCGGACCGCGAGGAGTGTCTGCGGACGGTCCACAAGCTCTGGTTCAACCAGTTCCTGCCCGGTGAGATGGGCCAGATCCTGCCCTCGCCGCGCCACTTCGAGCAGCTGGAGCCGCTGGTCACCGAGGAGATGGTGCGCGAGAAGGCGGTGTGCGGGGACGACGTCGACGAGCACGTGGCCGCGCTGTCCGCCTTCGCCGACGCGGGCTTCGACCACGTCTACGTCAACCAGATCGGCCCCGACCAGCGCGGGTTCTTCGACTTCTACCGGACGAAGGTCCTGCCGCAGCTCCGGCAGGGGTGACGTCGGTCATGAAACTCCTCAAGCCCGTCGTCTCCGTCTACACCGTGCCGACCGACGCCCCCGAGGCCGACGGCACGCTGTCCTGGGACTCGACGACGATGGTGATCGCCGAGGTCACGACCGGCGACGCGACGGGCACGGGCTGGACCTACGGTCCACCGACGGTCGGCGACTTCATCACCGGGCACCTCGCCCCGCTCGTGGAGGGCCGCGTCTCGGGCTACGCGCCCTCGCCGTCACCGTGCAAGGAATGGATCATGCTCCGCAGGATCCGGAACGCCTCCGACTGCTC
>NZ_JBEYVC010000307.1:0-6530 GCF_040643855.1 Streptomyces sp. NPDC047072
TCGATCCGACGGTGCCTGCGGGCGGATCGGGATGGGCGTGAGACGCGTGCACGAGCGGGTCGGCCGGGGCCGTGGCTGCTCGTACAAGCAGTCAACTCCCCAATTGGGGAGTGATCGCGACAGCCCTTGGGATTGCGGCCCGGGAGCTGTCCAGGACCTGACTCGGAGGACCTGATGCAGAACAGCATGACACGCACGATGCTGCGGCCGACGGCCGGAATCATCGACGACATCGAGAAAGAGGACGACTCCAAGGGCTACGAGCCCGAGGACGCCGTCCGCGTCGACGTCGCCCTGGTGCTTCTGCCCAACGTCGCCCCGGCGCGTGCCGGTTGGGAGGTGGCGGCGTGATCACCAGCCTGACCGACGCGGAGCGCGCGGAGCTCTCGCGGAAGAACGCGGAGCAGAACAAGCGGTCGGAGAACAACCGCCGATGACCAAGCCGCCGACGGACGACCTGTACGTCCGCTACATGAAGGCGTTCGAGGACTCCCTCGAACACACCAACAACTGCGAGGCCTGCCAGAACGGTCAGGACTGCGTGGCCGGGGCGCCGTTCCACGAGCGCCTCGCCCGGCTCCAGGACGCCTACCAGGCCAGGCAGAAGCAGCAGCGCCGCTGACCTCCGGCATTGCCCGTCGTCTCCGCCCCTCACCGGGGCGGGGCCGGCGGAGAGCGTCGGGATCACCCCGCTCCGGCCCATCCGGCCGCCGCCGACACGCCAACAGCCCCAGGGTGGCCGCCCTGGGGCTGTCTCGTACGCAACGGACCTATCGGGAGGCCCTTATGAAGTCCACCATCGCACAGACCCTCCAGGCGACGCGCGCCGCTCAGGCTCCCTCCGCTGCCCTGCCGGTCAACAGCAACTGGCGGGTCCGCGGCGCCTGCGCCCAGGAGGACCCCGAGCTGTTCTTCCCCATCGGCAACACCGGCCCGGCTCTCCTGCAGATTGATGAGGCCAAAGCGGTGTGCCGCAGGTGCCCCGTGCTGGAGAGGTGCGCGGCCTGGTCGCTGGAGACCGGCCAGACGCACGGCGTCTCGGGCGGCATGTCCGAGGACGACCGCCGCCGGATCAAGCGCCGCGCCGCCCGCCAGGCCCGCAACGCCTCCTGATCTGGTCTGACGGCTGCCTGATCCGCCCGCGCCGCCCGCTGAACCTTGGCGGCCGGGACGGGCGGTGACGGGGAGCCGGACAGCCCGGACCGACAGCCCAGGGAGGCCCTGATGGGCACGACGATCACCCAGCTCGACACCGCGACGACCGACGCCAGCGCCACTCGGCTGCCGGGCTCGCTGTGCACGCACACGCCGCACTGCCCGTCGGCCTCCAGCCCGGCGGCGGAAGCTGCCCGCGTCGTGGCCAGCCACCCGGAGCAGGGCTGGAGCCTGCTGTGCAACGCCGTGCTGGTCTTCGACGACACCGGCGAGCTGTTCCCCGACGGCCGGGTCATCGACCCGCACCGTCCCCTCGCGATCACGGCCTGACGGCTGCCTGATCCGCTCGCGCCGGCCGCCGCACCACGGCGGACCGGATCGGGCGGTGACGGGGAGTCGGACAGTCCCGTTTCGCTCCCGCCCGGCGGGAGCCACGGACAGTTTCGAGCCCGCCCCCCAGCACTCCCCTGGACCCGCCGCCCGCACCACGGGCGACCGGATTTTCAGCGTGGCCCGCTCCGGGAAGGCAACGGCCCCTCGGGGTCTACTTCGGCTCCGCCGACCGCCGTTTCGGGAGCAGCCGCCCGCGTTTCGGGAGCGGCCCCCACCGTTTCGCCCACACCCTGAACGACTCACTCCGGAGGCCCTCATGACGATCACCGACTGGCCGCGAACCGCGGCCGACCCCACCCCCGACTCGGCTTCACCGGCCGCCGTTTCGGGAACGCCCAAGCCGGTTTCGGGAACGCCCGGCACCGTTTCGGACGCGCCGGAATCCGCTTCGGACGCAGAAAGCGGAATCGGAACGGAAGACTCCCCGGCGAAGCTGACCGGCACCCAGAAGTGGACGGCCGGAGCGATCGTGATCGCCGCGCTCGCTCTCGCGGGCATCGGCCTGTACCTGTCCTTCGAGCATGTCGCGGACTTCGCCTACAAGGAGCTCCGCTTCGGCACGCTGGGCAAGGGTCAGCTGTTCGCGGTCGGCGTCGACGTCGGCATCATGGTGATGATCGCGGTCGACCTGCTGATGGCCTGGCTCAAGCGCCCCATCAACTGGATTCGCTACCCGGTGTGGCTGCTGACGAGTGCGACGGTCGTCCTCAACGCAGCGTCCGGCGCCCCGGAAGGGGCATGGAGGCTGCTCGACTACGTCGCCGCCGGCGCCCACGGCGTCGTGCCGATCCTCTTCATCACGGTCGTGGAGATCGGGCGCACCTCGATCGACCGCATGGTCCGCCCTGACCAGGCCGAACGGGACTCGATCCCGTGGCTTCGGTGGATCCTCGCCCCGGTGGCGACGCCCCGGATCTTCCGCCGCATGCGGCTATGGGGCATCACCTCCTACCCGGAAATGATCCGCCGCGACCAGGAGCTCATCGCCTACGAGCTGTGGCTCAAGCGCAAGCACGACGGCGACTTGTCCAAGGCGTCCGAGGATGAGCTGCTGCCGATGACGATGGCCCCCTACGGCTACACCGTCGCGGAGTCCCTGGCCATGCCCGATGAGCAGGAACAGGCAGCTCAGGAGCGTGAGGAGGAAGCCGAGCGGCGGCGCCTGGACGCGGAGACGCGCAGCGAGGTCGCCAAGGCGGAGTCCGAAGCCGAGCGCCTGCGCGCCAAGGGCAAGGTGGAGGCGGTCCGCGCTGAGGTCGACGGCCAGACCGGCCAGGCCCGCGCACACGCCCGAGCCCAGGTCAGCGCCGCAGAGCGGGCCGCTGAGCTGGAGGAAGCGGCACTGCAGACGGCCGTCGTCGCCGAAGCCCGAGCCCGCGAGGCGGAGGCGGAGCACAAGGAGGCCCAGGAGCGTCAGGCGAAGGCCGCCGCCGATCTGGAGACAGCCGAGCTGGAGCGCCAGGCGGCGGATAAGCGGAGGCTCGCGGCGGAGGCCGACCGGGTCGCCGCGGCGGAGGCTCAGGCGATCGAGACGGAGCGTATCGCCGAAGCCCGCAAGGCCACGGCCGAAGCGGACGCGGCTGCTGCCGAAACAGAGAAGGCCGCTGCCGAAACGCGCCGCCGCGCTGCCGAAGCTGACCGGCTGGCGGCACAGGAAGCCGAGCGCATCGCGACCGCCGACGCGAACACGCAGGCAGCCCGCAAGCGTGAGGCCGAAGCCGAACTCGCCGCTGCCGAAACGCGGCTCGCCGCTGCCGAAGTCGAGCGGCGCGCGGTCGAAATCGAGGACGCCGCGAAGCTGCTCCCGCGCGAGCGGGCGGTCCGCAAGGTCGCGCGCATGGCGCTCGCGGGCGGCCTGGTGATGGCCGGCCTCGGTCTGGACGAAATCCACCCCGCGCTGTGCCGGGTGGTCTCGATCGCCGACGTCCAGCGCGAGACAGCGGTGTCCTCCACGGACACGGCCTCGAAGTACCGCCAGGAGGCGGCCGAACTGCTCGCCGGCGGCTACCGCCCGGAGCAGTGACCTGCACAAACGAGCTGTTCGACGGTTCCACCGGCTCCCGAGACGAAGTCAGCGCCTCGGGAACGCGGTGAAGGCGCCGAAACGCCACCCCAAACCCTGCCAGATCCCCCCGGCCCCGAGAAGGAGAAACCCCAGCTCATGGATATCAACCAGCTGTTCACGGATGAGGGCCTGCGGGCCTTCACCGCGCAGATGCGCGACCAGCACATGAAGGACGCCCAGCAGTACGGGCAGATCGCCGACATCATCCGCCGCCGACTGGAGAACGAGAAGATCGACGGCGACCGCTGGATGTCCAGGAAGCTCCGGGCCTGGAAGGTGTCGCGGCAGGTCAAGGCCATGCAGAAGGCATCCGAGGGCGCGGCGAGTTCGGCGGAGGCGCTGTACGCGACCTACAGGAACGAGGTCCTGGAGCTCCCTCAGCGCCGGGCGGTGGCGGCGGCCCGGAAGGCTGAGCGCAAGCAGAACCGCCAGGCGGCCGCCGGTGCGGCGGTCGCGAAGTCCCTGGAGAAGTCGGTGACGTCGCTGACCGGCGGCCCGACCCAGCAGGTTCCGGGCCAGATTCCCCAGGCGCGGCCGGCGGAGTTCGTCTCCCCCGACAGCCCCTGGGGGCAGTGGCCGATGGCCTCCGGCGGTGACCACGCCGCCCCGACGAGCACGATCAACGACTACTTCCCGAACGGAGGACAGCAGCGTTGACGACGCCTCGGCAGACGCAAAACCGTGCGAAGCACTGGAACGCGCGGATCGCGGAGGCCAGCAACGACCAGGAGCGAGCCGGGGTCTGGTACGACGCGTGCCGGACCCTGGCCCGCCAGGCCGAACGCGACGGCAAGCCCGACCTGTGGCGCGCGCTCACCGCGACGCTGCACGACTTCTACAAGCGCAACGGAGGGTGACGAAGTTCTTCTTCCTCACCGCTCCTACCTCGCCGCCCGGCGGCCCCCAATGTGCGCGCGTGTCGTGCGCGCGCGAGGGTGCCCCGGGCGGTGACCGTCTGTCAACTCCGAGAGGGAGACGTCATGGCCGACGACGACGGCCCCAACAACTTGATCCACTTCCCCCGCGTGGGCTACACCGAGCCCGCCGCAACCCCTCCGGAGACGCCCGATCCGGGCCCCGCCGATGTGCCGTTCGCGGCCCCCGCCGACGACTCCGAGGACTCCCCCGAACCGTTTGCACTCGCGACCAGGACGTCTCCGCTGGACACCCTGACGGCCCTCGCCGAACCCGGCCTGGGGGCCCCGTTCACCGGTGATGCGGAGGCGGATCCGGCCCCCGCGCCGACCACGCAGACGGTCCCGGCGACGTTCCGTTCCGAGACCGCGCAGCCCGCCGCACCGCGCCTGGGCGCGCTGTCGCTGGCCGCGATCCTCGCGGTGTCGGTGGCCGCGATGCGCGGCATTCACAGCGCCATCGCCGGACGGCGGGAGTCGCGGGAGCAGCGTGAGGCGGTCGCGAAGACCGCGTCCACGGGCAAGGACGGCTCCTCCGGGAGCGGGTCGAAGAAGCAGGTGCAGCCCAGCCACGAATGGGGCCGCAAGTCCCTCCAGTCCGGCCCTGGCGGCCCGGCAGGCCGCTCCGGCGGCACCGGTCCCGGCAGGTCCTCACGGGGCGGCAGCGGCCCGTACAGCGGCTCGGGCGGTGGCAGGCGCACCGCGCCGACGACCAGGTCGCCCGGCGGCTCAGGCGGCGGTTCCGGCGGTGGCCGGGGCGGGCGCGCAGGCGGCTCCGGGTCCGGCTCGGGCGGCAAGGGTTCCGGGGTCAACTCGCCCCGGCGCACGTCGCAGAGCGGCGGCCCCGGCCTGAGCCTGAAGAAGAACAACCGCGGCCCGGGTTCGTCCGGCTCTGGCGGTTCGGGAGGCCCGGGCGGCAGCAGCGGAGGCGGCGGCGGGAGGAAGCGGGGTCCCGGCGGCTCGGGGTCCGGGTCGGCCGGTGGCGGTTCGAGCACGAACCGCAGGCGCGGCCCAGGCGGCACCGGCCCTGGCGGTTCCGCCGGCGGGACGGGTACGAAGCGGGGGCCCGGCGCCTCCGGCTCGGGCACCGGCAAGACCGGACCCGGCAGCAAGAGCCCCGGCAAGGGCTCGGGCACCGGGGCCGGGACGGGCACGGCCGGCTCGAAGGGCCCCGGCACGACCACGGGACCCAAGAGCGGGACGAAGAAGTCACCGCGCGGGACGACCGGCCCGTCCGGGATCCTGCGCAAGAAGCCTGGCACCACCACCTCCGGCACCGGTCCGAAGGCGAAGTCGAAGGGCCCGGGCAAGACCGGCCCCGGCGGCTCCGGCACGACGGCGCCCGGCAAGGGCGGCGGCAAGAAGGGCAAGAAGTCGTCCAAGCGCGGCGGCACGGGCCCGGTCGGTCCCGTACACAAGGCGCCGGGCGGGAAGTCCCGCAAGGGCAAGAAGGTCACGCTCACGCCGGGGATCGCGCACGGCACGTTCGCGGCGACGGACAAGTACGGCTGCCGCTGCCGCAAGTGCCGCCGCTTCAAGCGCGAGTACAGCCGGAAGGTCCTCGGGGCCATGAAGTCGGCGGCGCGCGGCCGTACGACGCTGGGCGAGGCGATCCACGAGACGGCGGAGAAGCGCCTCAAGCGGCGCCGCAAGAAGCTGTCCCCGGTGATGACGAAGGTCAAGGTCAAGAAGCCGAAGAAGAAGTCGGGTTCGAAGACCACGGCGGCCGCGGGCACCAAGCCCGCCGGTCCGACCGCGACCAAGCCCGCCGGTCCGGCGGCGACGGCACCGGCCAAGGGCGGCAGCTGGAACACCGCCAAGGCCCGGGCCCGCAAGCGCGCCCGGATGCGGACGCGTCCCGTCCCGGTGCCCAGCCCGGCCCCGGCCGGGGCGGCCACGGCGCCGACCGTGCCGCCGAAGCCGACCGCCCCGCCGGTCACCCCGGCGACTCCTTCCGTACCGCGACCGAGGTCGAGCAGGGGCAGACGGCCACGGCGAACGGC
>NZ_JBEYVC010000308.1:0-6508 GCF_040643855.1 Streptomyces sp. NPDC047072
ATCTTGCCCTGGAGGTCGATGGCGAGGGCGTTGGGGTAGTTCTCGTTCCAGCGGGGGTCGGTGCCCTCCCGCAGCTCGCGGCGGGCCTCCTCGACACACCCGCCCTCCGGCACCTTCTTGCCGGCGACGGTACGGCTCCCCTGACCGGTCAGAACCGCGCGCAACGGCGCTGACTTCGTGGAGGACGGCACCTCCTGCGCGGGATCGACGGTGGGATCGGTCCCGGCGCCGTCCGCGGGAGCGGCGTGGTAGCCGTAACGGCGGGCGGCGGCCTCGTCGTAGCGGACGTACGCGTCGGCGCCGTAGCGGAAGGTGTCCGGGACGTCGAGATTCACCGGCGGCGGGTCCCACCGCAGCCCGAACCGCGCCGCGCACCGGATCCGCAGTCGCTGTTCGGCCGCGAACGCCAACTGGGACTGACGCTGTGTCAGGATGTAGCCGTTCAGGGGCTGTTCGATGTCGCGCAGGTCCTTGAGCGCGGTCACCTTGATCGGGGGAGGCGCGGTGGACGCCGTGTCCCCGCCCGCGGCGGAACATCCGAGGACGGCCAGCAGCGGCAGCAGACCGGCCACCGGCCACGCGACGAGACGTCGTGTCGAGCGCCTGGGGTCGCCCATGAGAGTCGTTCTCCTTCGGATACGGCTGGGGCGGCGGGCGCCGAGAACCCGTACGGTCCCCGGCGCCCGCGTCGGCGGGACCGGTCAGTTGATGAAGTGCGCCCGGGCGTTGTTGCAGATGTACCAGGGCAGCACACCCCAGTCGGTGGTGCCGGTGTGGTTGTTGCAGGTCCGGACGCCGAAGCCGTAGGTGATGTTGTAGCCGGACGGCCGCGCGCCACCGACGGACGGGTTGTAGTAGAACGTCCGCGTGTAGTCGAGGGCGTTCACGAACAGCGAGCCGTCGTTGTTGCCGATCCGCTGACCCGAACCGGTGCCGGAGCCCAGGTACCGGTCGAGGTTGAGGTCCCAGGCGTCGCCGCGGAAGTAGCTGATCGCTCCGCCGTCCTGGTTCCAGTTGCCGCTCCAGCCGTAGCACGTCACCTCGTCGCCGGGGCATCCCGGGCCTTCCGTGGCGTCGGCGCTTCCCGACATCGCGAAGACCGACGCCAGCGCCGCGGCACCGACCGCGAACATGCGCACAGAGAACTTCTTCCCCACTGCATTCCTCCTCGTTCTCACCGGGTTGATGCAACGCGGGAGAATCTAGAAGGAAGTCCGCCGAAGACGTCTCTGGTATCTGACAGGTTCCGCTCAACCCGCTGATGTGGTAAGGCCGCCCGTCACGCGGGCGTCGTCGCCCGCACCACCAAGTCCGCTCGCTCCCGGGTCGCCCGTACCAGCTCCGCGTTGGGCTGGTCCGAGCGGTGGACCCACGCCACCGCGTCCTCGTGGCTCTTGCCGAACTCCTCGTGGCGGGCGATGAGCCGGCGGAGCCGTTCGTCCTCGTCGAGTTCGCAGAACCAGACCTCGTCCAGTTGCGCTCGGACCCGGGGCCACAGCAGCAGGTAGTTGCCCTCCGTCACGATCAGTCGAGCGGTCGGCAACACCGGGATCGCTCCCGCGATCGGCTGTTCCAGGACCCGCTCGAAGCCGGGCGCGTACACGATCTCCGGCTCCTCGCGCAGCCGGCGCAGGAGGGCCGCGTACCCGCCCGCGTCGAAGGTCTCCGGCGCCCCCTTGCGGTCGCGGAGGCCGAGCCGGTCCAGTTCGACGTCGGCCAGGTGGAAGCCGTCCATCGGGACGTGCGCGGCCCAGGGCTCGCCGGAGCCGTTCAGCGCCCGTACGAGCTGTTCCGCGAGGGTCGTCTTGCCCGAGCCGGGGCTGCCGGCGATGCCGAGGAGCGTCCGCCCTCCTGGGGCGGCGAGGGCACGGGCACGGGCGACGAGGTCGTCGAAGGTCGGCGGCACAGGCAGAGTCTGCCATCCGGTCCCGAATCGATGACCACAGGTCGACCAGGCACCCTGGGAGGAGAAAGGGGAGAAAGGAGCCACAGCCTTGTCCTACGACTCCCACAGGTTCGGCGACTCCCGCGGCGCGGCCGGGTCCGCGCCCCCGGACGACGAAGCCCAGATCCGCGCCCTGATCACCGGATGGGCCGACGCCGTCCACCGCGGCGACCTCAGAGGCGTGCTCGCCGGTCATGCCCAGGACATCGTCATGTACGACGTCCCCTCGCCCGGCACCGGTATCCGGGGCCTCGCCGCCTACCGGGCCCTCTGGCCGCCCTTCTTCGCCTGGCAGGCCCAGGGCGCCCGCTTCGACATCGACACCCTCGACGTCACCGCCGGTTCGGACGTCGCCTACGCGTACGCCCTGCTGCGCTGCGGCACCCCCGAGGAACTCGCCGCCCACCCGACCCTGCGCCTGAGACTCACCTTCGGCCTGCGCAAGGAGCGCGGCCACTGGCTGGTCGCGCACGAGCACCACTCCTTCCCCCACGACTGAATCCACCCGTTGGCGCAGCGGATCGAAGGGAACCGGTCCTGTATGACGAAGCTCGGACTGCCCGAAGCCATTCACGCCTGCCTCTTCGACCTCGACGGAGTCGTCACCAGGACGGCCGTCGTGCACGCGGCCGCCTGGAAGGAGATGTTCGACGCGTTCCTGCGAGAACGTGAGGGCGCGGACTTCCGGCCGTTCGCCGACCACGACTACGACGAGTACGTCGACGGCCGCCCCCGTGCCGACGGTGTCCGCACCTTCCTCGCCTCCCGCGGCATCGACCTGCCCGACGGCAGCCCCGAGGACCCACCCGGCGCCGAGACGGTCCATGGCCTCGGCAACCGCAAGAACGTCCTGGTCCTGGAGAAGATCCGTACCGACGGCGTCGAGGCCTACGACGGAACCCTGCGCTATCTGAAGGCCGTCCGCGACCAGGGCCTGCGCACCGCCATCGTCTCCTCCAGCGCCAACTGCCGGGACGTGCTGCGCGCCATCGACGCCGAGGACCTCTTCGACGTACGCGTCGACGGGGTGGTCGCCGCCGAACGGCACCTGCCGGGCAAGCCGCACCCCGACACCTTCCTGGCCGCCGCCCGCGACCTGGGCCTGGACGCGGCCCGGTGCGCGGTCTTCGAGGACGCCCTGGCCGGCATGGACGCGGGGCGCTCCGGCCACTTCGGATACGTTGTCGGGGTCGACCGCGTGGGACAGGCCGACGCCCTACACGCGCACGGCGCGGACGTCGTCGTCAAGGACCTCGCCGAACTGGGAGAGCAGGCGTGATCACCCACCGCTCCTACACCGTCGAACCCTGGGCCGTCCGCGAGACCGCCCTCAACCTCGACGTCCTCGCCCAGAGCGAGTCCGTCTTCGCGCTCTCCAACGGTCACGTCGGCTGGCGCGGCAACCTCGACGAGGGCGAGCCGCACGGCCTGCCCGGCTCCTACCTCAACGGCGTCCACGAGACCCACCCGCTGCCGTACGCCGAGGCCGGATACGGCTATCCCGAGTCCGGGCAGACGGTCATCAACGTCACCAACGGCAAGATCGTGCGCCTCCTCGTCGACGACGAGCCCTTCGACCTGCGCTACGGCCGTCTCGTCGCCCACGAACGCTGCCTGGACCTGCGCCGGGGCGTCCTGGAACGGAGCTGCGAGTGGATCTCGCCCGCGGGCTCCCGGATCCGGGTGCGCTCGACCCGGCTCGTGTCCCTCACCCAGCGGGCCGTCGCCGCCATCGCCTACGAGGTGGAGCCGGTCGACTGCCGTACCCGCGTGGTCATCCAGTCCGAGCTGGTCACCAACGAGAGCCTGCCCGACCCCAACGGCGACCCGCGCGCCGCCCGCGCCCTGAAGTCGCCGCTGGAGCACGAGGAGGACTTCGCCTCCGGCACCCGGCTGCGCCTGGTCCACCGCACCCGGCGCAGCGGCCTGAGGGTCGCCGTCGCCGCCGACCACGTCGTGGACGGACCCGAACGCACCACTCTGAGCGCCGAGAGCACCGTCGACATGGCCCGTCTCACGGTCACCTCCGTCCTGGAGGCGGGGCAGCGGCTGCGGCTGGAGAAGATCGTCGGCCACGGCTGGTCCGGCGCCCGCTCCCGGCCCGCGATGAGCGACCAGGCGGAGGCGGCCGTGGCGGCGGCCGCCCACAGCGGCTGGGAGGGCCTGTTGGAGGAGCAGCGGGGCTACCTCGACGACTTCTGGGGACGTGCCGACGTCGAGGTCGACGGCGACGAGGAGATCCAGCAGGCGGTCCGCTTCGCCCTCTTCCACGTGCTCCAGGCCGGCGCCCGCGCCGAGCAGCGGGCCGTCCCCGCCAAGGGCCTGACCGGCTCCGGCTACGACGGCCACGCCTTCTGGGACACCGAGACCTTCGTCCTGCCGCTGCTCACCTACACCGAGCCGACCGCCGTCGCCGAGGCCCTGCGCTGGCGGCAGCACACCCTGCCCGCCGCGCGCGACCGGGCCGCCCAGCTCGGTCTGAGCGGCGCCGCGTTCCCCTGGCGGACCATCGAGGGCTCCGAGGGCTCCGCGTACTGGCCGGCCGGCACCGCGGCCTTCCACGTCAACGCGGCCATCGCGGACGCCGTCGTGCGCTACACCGAGGCCACCGGCGACACCGCCTTCGAGCGCGACACCGGCGTCGAACTCCTCGTGGAAACCGCCCGGTTGTGGCGCTCGCTCGGCCACCACGACCACCACGGCGTCTTCCACCTCGACGGCGTCACCGGCCCCGACGAGTACAGCGCGATCGCCGACGACAACACGTACACCAACCTCATGGCCCGCGCGAACCTCCTCGCGGCCGCCGACGCCTGCGCCCGCCACCCGGAACAGGCCGCCGCGCTCGGCGTCGACGACGAGGAGAGCTCCGCTTGGCGCGACGCCGCCGATGCCGTGCACATCCCGTACAACGACGAACTCCGCGTCCACGAACAGCACGCCGGATTCACCCGCTACCAGCACTGGGACTTCGACGGCACCGGCCCCGACCGGTACCCGCTGATGCTGCACTTCCCCTACTTCGACCTCTACCGCAAGCAGGTGATCAAGCAGGCCGACCTGGTGCTGGCGATGTACCTGTGCAGCAACTGGTTCGAGGCGTTCCACGACGAGGAGCAGATCGCCCGCAACTTCGCCTACTACGAGGCGCTGACCGTCCGGGACTCCTCGCTGTCGGCCTGCGTCCAGGCCGTGGTCGCCGCCCGCGCCGGACACCTCTCCCTCGCCTACGACTACACGGCCGAGGCGGCCCTGATGGACCTCGCCGACCTGGAGAACAACACCCGCGACGGACTCCACATCGCCTCCCTCGCCGGGACCTGGACCGCCCTGGTCGCGGGCTTCGGCGGACTGCGCCGCGACCGCGACTCGCTGCGGTTCGCACCGCGGCTGCCCGAGCGGCTGAGCCGGCTCGCCTTCAGCCTCCAGATCCTCGGACGCCGGCTGCGGGTGGAGATCGGGCCCGACAAGACGACGTACACCCTGCTCTCGGGCGACCCGCTGACGATCCGCCACCACGGCAGTGCCCTGACGGTCAACGGTGACGGACCGGTCGTACGGTCCGTTCCGCCCGCGCCGGACCGGCCGGCCCCGCAGCAGCCGCCGCACCGGGTCCCCCATGTGCGCTGAACCGTGAGTCGGTTGGGTCAACTCCGGGCGGCGGACGTGGAGGCGGAGGGTTAGTTTGTCCGTATTTCCCTGAGTCGCGCGGAGGGTGGACGATGTCCGAGCAGGTCGCCGTCGCCCCCACCCGCAGACGCCCCTACGGGCAGCTCGCCCTCGCGCTCACCGTCCTGGTCGCCGCGGGCTGTCTGGCCAGACGGCACTGGCCCGTCCTGGAGACCGGCGCGCTGCGCCTCGCGGTCGCCGACCAGGGCTGGCTGCTGCTGGCCGCCACGGCCGCCGCCGCGACCTGGCCGTGCTCGGCGCTCGCCCAGCGGGGCGCGGTGCTACGGTCCCTGCCGCCGGGCCGGCTGGTGGCCGCGCAGTTCGCCGCCTCCGCCGCCGGGCAACTGCTGCCCGCCGGGCTCGGTACGGGTGCGGTGAACCTCCGGTTTCTCATGCGCTGCGGGATGCCGGCGGGCGGGGCGGTGACGGCGCTGGCCGTGAAGGGTGCGACTGGTGGGGTGGTGCGGGTGGGGCTGATCGCCGTTCTCGCGGCGGCGTGTCCCGGGGTGCTCGGGTTCCGGGGCGTCCCCGTCGGATGGCTGGCCGTCGTCGTCGGTGGCGTCCTGCTCGGTGTCGTGCTGTGGCCCCGGTGCCGGCGGGTCCTGGTGTCGATGCTGGCGGACATCAGGGCGATCCACTTGCGACCCGGCCTGGCGATGGCCCTGTGGGGCGGCTCGTTCGGCTTCGTCGTGCTGCACGCCCTCGTGCTCGTCGCCGTCGCCCAGGCGGTCACGCTGCCGCTGGCCCCCTCGCTGGTCGCGCTGCTCTATCTCGCGGCGAGCACCGCGGCCGCGCTGCTTGGAGATCGACGCCCACGAGCTGGACCTGGACGCGGTCCGCGAGGCGGGCATCTTCTGGGTCACCGGCACCGGCCTGAGCGAGGAGCCCAGCCGT
>NZ_JBEYVC010000309.1:0-6445 GCF_040643855.1 Streptomyces sp. NPDC047072
GCTGGGCGACGAGGAGAACGGCCACTGGCGGATCGCGCCCGCCGCGGTCGAGGGATCCTGTACCCGCCGCGCAGACCGCCCGCGCTCGCCCCGACCAGCCCGGTCACCGCGGGCGAGGCGGAGGACGGGGCGGTGGGCTTGGTGGCGCGGGCGAACTGCTGGAGCTCGACGTTGGTGGCGCTCTTGGTGTCGTTGGCGTGCCGGGTGAGCGCGCGGGAGACCGCGTTGGCCATGTCGGCGGCGAGGTCGGCCCGGCTGGAGGTGGCCGTGACGGACACCATCGGGGCGTCCGGGGAGGTCGCGGCCTGCACGCTCGACTGGAGCGTCTTCACCGGCACGCCCGCCCACACCTGGGCGTCCCCGAGCACCGCGAGCTGGGTGGCGACCCGGCCGTAGGCCTGCGCGAAACCGAGCGCGGAGGCCGAGTCGGACTTCTCGGTGGGGACGGCGACGACATACGCCGTGGCCGTGTAAACGGGCGGCTCGGCGAGGCCGTACACCCCGCCAAGGAGGCCACCGGCGACGGCACCGGCCGCGATCAGCGACCAGGCGGGCAGGGCCTTGACGCGGGCCAGGGGGTTGGGGCGGCGGCGCGGTCCGGTGGACATGTCGGTGGTGGTGGAGGAGGTCATGGGGCACTTGCTCCCTGGGGTGACGGGGACACGGAAGGGGCGGACACCGCGGCCGCGTAGACGTCCATCAGCCGGGCGGCGCTGCGGGTGATGCTGTAGTGGTGGGCGGCCTCGGGCGCGGTGCGCGGGCGAGGGCCCCGCTCCCGGACCTCGACGGCCGCCCGGGCGAACGCCTCGGCGTCGCACGGGACTTGGCGTGCGGCCTCACGTGTCCGCGCCGGCAGGTCCTCGATTGCCGGGCAGGAGACGTAGAGCACCGGCAGCCCGGACGCCAGCGCCTCGACGGCCGCGAGACCGAAGGCCTCCTCGGGGCAGGGTGAGGCGAGCAGGTCCATCGCGTCGACGAGGGAGGGCAGGTCGGGGCCGGGGGTGCCGTCGGGCAGGTAGGGGCGCTCGCCGGTGAACAGGACCCGGTCGGTCACCCCGGCCTCGTGCGCGGTGCGCCTGAGGAGGGTCTCCTCGGACCCGCCGCCGACCAGCAACAGCAAGTACTCCGGCGGGAGTTGGGCCAGGGCGTGGATCAGGACGTCGAAACGCTTGCCGGGGGCGAGACGGCCGACCCCGCCGATCACGTACGCCGTCTCCGGCAGGCCGAGGCGCTGTCGGGTGCGCAGCCGTCGTGCCGGGTCGAAGCGGAAGCGCTCCAGGTCGATGCCGTTGGGGACGACCTCGATCCGGGGCGCGGGCACGCCCCAGCGCTCCAGACGGCCCGCGACCGTGGGGGAGACGGCGACCGTGGCCCGGCCCAGCCGCTCGCTGGCCAGGTACAGCCCGCGCACCCCGCGGGTCAGCTTCCGGCCCTCCATCTGCGAGTCGCCCAGGGAGTGTTCGGTGGCCACGATCCCGCGCACCCCGGCGAGCCGGGCCGCGAGGCGGCCGTAGACACAGGCGCGGTAGAGGTGGGTGTGCACCAGGTCGTACCCCCCGCGCCGGATGTGCCGCACCAGCCGGGGCAGCGCGGCCAGGTCCCGGTTGCCCGCCATCCCGAGGTGCGTCACCCGCACCCCGTCGGCCACCAGCCCGTCGGCGACCGCGCCCGGGTTGGTGAGCGTCACGACCTCGCAGTCGACCGGCAAGTGCCGTACCAGCAGCCGCAGTTGCTGCTCGGCGCCGCCCACCCCGAGCCCGGTGATGACATGGAGCGCCTTCACCTCAGATCCCCTCGACGGGCCGCCGGCGCAGCCGGTGCAGGCGGTACTTGAGGAAGAGGCGTACGGCGGTGTCGTTCTGTCCGACATGGACGCGGGGGAGGGCGAGCGGGCTGTCGATCGCGCCGGGGTCGATGGCGCAGCCGTAGCGGTAGCCGGCCTCGCCGACGGCGTCCACGACCCGCCGGTCGAGGGTGCCGTACGGGTAGCAGAACCCGTCGACGGGCAGGCCGGTCAGCTCCTCCAGCGCGGCCCGGCTCTCGACGACCTCGGCCTTCAGCAGGACGTCGTCGGCCTGCGTGAGGTCCACGTGGGTCAGCCCGTGCGAGCCGATCTCGATGCCCGCCTCGGCGGCCTCGCGGATGCCGTCGGCGGTGAGCAGCGGCTTGCGCGGGCCCAGCGGGTCCCAGTCGTTCTCGCCGCCGAGCCGGCCCGGCAGGACGAACAGGGTCGCGCCGAAACCGTGCTTGCGGAGCACCGGGAGGGCGCCGTCGAGGAAGTCGGCGTAGCCGTCGTCGAAGGTGAGGCCGACCAGGCCCTTACGGGTCGGCGCGGACAGCAGTCCGGAGACGGAGACGCCCTTGAGGCCCCGGCGGGCCAGCCAGGTCAGCTGGCGGTCGAGGCGGTCGGGGGTGACGGTGATGCGGTACGGGTCGTCGGAGCAGTCGCCCACCGAGTGGTACATCGCGATCCACGGGGCGGCTTCAGCGGGTGCGGCCATGAGCGAGCCTTCGGGTGAGGGAGCGTACGGAGTCGAAAGCGGGGGTCAGGCCCTGGGCGCCCAGGGCCCGGCACAGGAGGACGAAGACGGTGAGGACGGCCGCCGCGCCGGTCACCAGGCCCGGCAGGGGGGTGGTGAACAGGCTCGCCACGAACGCGCCGACGAGCGTCGCGACCACCGCGGCCCGTACCGGCCTGCCCAGCTCGACCAGGACCCGCCGGGTGCGGATCGGGACGCTGCGGGGGCCCATGCCGGCCAGCAGCAGGGCGGCGGTGACGGTGATGCCGAGGGCGTTGGCGGCGGCGATCCCGAGGACACCCCAGGGGCCCACCGACCAGGCGCCGAACCAGGAGGTCACGACGATCCCGGCGGTCATCGCGGCGACCGGGTACCAGGAGGGGCGGCCCGCCGAGAAGTAGGAGCGGACCAGGCAGCCGGTCAGGGACTGGCCGAGCAGACCGAGGGCGTAGACGCGCATGACGTCCGCGGTGGCCGCGGTGTCTTCGGCGGTGAACGCGCCCCGCTGGAAGAGGAGTTCGATGATCTGCGGCGCGCACGCGATCACCGTGGCCGCGCCCAGCAGCACCAGACAGGTCGCGAGCGCCAGGTCCCGCTCGACGCGGGTGCGGGCGCGCTCGACGTCGCCGTCGGCCAGGGCGCGGGCGACCACCGGGAAGGTGACCGTGCACAGCATCAGCGAGAGGGTCATCGGGATCTGGGCGACCTTCTGCGCGTAGTTCAGGTGCGAGATGGCGCCGGCCGGGAGGGTGGAGGCGAGGAACCGCTCGATGAGGACCTGCGACTGGCGGCACAGGGCGAACAGCAGGACGGTGGCGACGAGGGCGACGGTGACGGCGCGCTGCTCGGCGGTGCCGTCGGCGGGTTCCTGGCGGGTGACGGCCGCTTTGCGTCGCAACTGCCGTACAAAAGAGGGCAGTTGGATGAGGATCATCAGTCCGCTGCCCGCCGCGACCCCGAGGGCGGACGAGCGGACGCCCCAGCGGTCGCCGAGGACGAACATCGCCGTGATGATGCCGGTGTTGTACGCCACGTAGACCGCGGCCGGGGCGAGGAAGCGGCGGTGGGCGCGCAGGGCCGCGCTGCAGTAGCCGGTGAGACCGAAGCCGAGCACGCACAGGGCGGTCAGGCGGGTGCAGTCGACGGCGAGCGCGGGGTCGGGCAGGCCGGGGGCCAGCGCCTCGACGACCCAGGGGGCGCCGACGACGAGCAGCCCGGACACGGTGACGAAGGCCAGCGACAGGCGGGGGAGCGTGGTGGCGACCAGGGCGCGGACCGGGTCGCCGGGGGCGCCCTGCGCGCGCCGGGCCAGCGCCAGACTGAACGCAGGGACCAGCGCGAACGCCAGCCCGTCCTCGATCAGCAGCGTCGCCGCGAACTCCGGCACGGTCCACGCCACGAGAAACGCGTCCGTCGCACTCCCGGCCCCGAACAGCCTCGCCAGCGCCTGGTCCCGCACCAGCCCGAGCAGCGCCCCGGCGATGGAGAGCACGGCGGTGACGAGGGTGGCCTTGGCGAGGAAGCTGCGGGAGGCGGGGGCGAGTTCGACGGAGTCCTGTTCGGCGCTGCGCGCCGGTGGGACGGTTACCGCACCGGTCCGGGGAGTCCGGGAGGGTTTCACCCTCATCGCGCCTCGTTCTTCGCGGCCAGCGCCCACCACGCCACCATCCCGAAGCACACCGCGGTCAGTACCGTCGACGTGCCGCCGATGTCCGCGTAGGCGAAGTCGGTCAGCTGCCAGGTCATCAGGCCGCAGGCGACCAGGCCGCAGTCGAGGGCCGTGCCGGTGCGGTGCGCCCGCAGCAGGCGGCGCAGGGCGCAGACCAGCAGGGCCAGCCAGCCGCCCGCGAGCGCCAGCAGGCCGATCAGGCCCTGTTCGGCGAGGATCAGCAGGTACATGTTGTGCGGGGACAGCAGCGGCTGCTTGCGGAAGGCCGCGCCCGCCCCCTCCGTGTCGCTTCCGGAGGACAGCGCCAGCGAGGCGTGCGCGTCCCGGTGCTCCGGGAAGCCCTTCAACCCCACACCGGTCAGCGGCTGTTTGCGCCACATCCCGACCGCCGCCGCCCACATCGTGTACCGGTCGGTGACCGACTGGTCGGGCGCGTCGGTGACCTGCGTGATGCTGTTGATCCGCTCCTGCAGCATCGCCGTACCGACCCCGAAGCCGCCGACGAGGACCACCCCGAGGGCCACCACCACGGCACCCACCTTCAACGCCCGCCGCAGACCGGCCAGAAGCAGCTGCGCCGTGCAGGTCACCGCGGTGGCGATCCACGCGCCCCGGCTGAAGGACAGCGCGAGGGGCAGCAGCAGCGCGCCCGCGCAACACGCGGCAACCACCCGATGGCGTACGGCAGTCGACCCCAGCGCCAGCCCCACCGCGCACACCAGCCCGAAGGACACGACCGTCGCCATGCCCATCACGTCCTGCGCCCCGAAGGTGCCGACCGCCCGGATCTCCTCGCCCTGGTAGGACGCGCCGGTGCCGGTCAGGTACTGGTGGACGCCGATCGCCCCCTGCCACCCGGCGAGCCCCACGAACGACCAGGCCAGCAACCGGAAGTCGGCCCGGCCGCGGACCAGCAGCAGCACGGCCGCGGGGACCAGCACGAAGATCTGGAGGTAGCGGCCCAGGCCGGTGAGACCGGCGCCGGGCTGACCGGCGAGGGCCGCGCTCATCGCCGCGACGGCCACCCCGACCACCGGCAGCCCCAGCAGCACGACGGCGGTACGGGACAGGGGGCGCCGCCGCTCCCGTACGAGACGCAGCGCGCAGAACAGCACCACCAGCGCGGAGAGCGCGTCGGCGGGACCGGCACCGCCCTCGCCGCCCGGCCCGAGCGGCAGGGCGACCAGGACGACGACGGCCACCACCGGCAGCACCGGGGAGAGTTCACGGACCCGGGGGAGGGTCAGGGCGTGGGTCATCGGCGGCTCAGCTCCCCGTCGGACGTACGAGGGCGGCCGCGGTGCGCAGCAGGATGCAGACGTCCTGCCACAGCGACCAGTTGTCGATGTACGCGTTGTCGAAGCGGGCCCGGTCCTCGATGGAGGTGTCGCCGCGCAGCCCGTTGATCTGGGCGAGCCCGGTGATGCCGGTCCGCATCCGGTGGCGGGCCGCGTAGCCCGGGTAGGCCTGGCTGAACTCGCCGACGAAGAAGGGCCGTTCGGGCCGCGGGCCGACCAGGCTCATGTCGCCCCAGAAGACGTTCCACAGCTGGAGCAGCTCGTCCAGCGAGGTCTTGCGCAGGAAGCGGCAGAACCACGGCATCCGGACCTCGTTCGCCACGCTCCAGCGTGTCGCGGACTCGTGCTCGTCGACCGGCCGGTGGGTGCGGAACTTCAGCAGCGTGAACGGCTTGCCGTCCTTGCCGATCCGCTCCTGCCGGAACACCACACCGGGCCCACTGGTCAGCCTGAGCACCACCGCGCACACCAGCAGCAGCGGAGCGACCAGCAGCAGCAGGGTCCCGGACACGGCGACGTCCAGCAGCCGCTTGCCGACGCTGCCACGCCGCCGTACGCCCATGTCCAGGCGGCGGCAGGCGAATCCGGCGAGCTGGTGGCGGGTCTCGTACGACGGCGAGTCCGCGTCCAGCTCCCACACCGCGCACCCCGACTCGGCGAGCGCCCGCAGCAGCGGCCCCTGTTCGTGCCGTACCGAGGGATGGACGGCGAGGACGTCCCGTACGCCGTTCTGGATGAGGGCCCGCTGGACCTCCTCGCCGGTGGCCAGCACGGGCAGGCCCTCGCTGCCGTCGGGCTGTCCGGCCACCACGCCCACCGGGCGCACCCCGCACCGCGGGTGGCGCAACAGCGCGGCGGCCACCCCCTTGAACATCACGCCCGGCTCCGGGTAGTCCGCCACATCGCGGATACGGCTGAGCAGCAGCTCCTCGATGCCCGTCATCGGCGCTTCCCCGACG
>NZ_JBEYVC010000310.1:0-6347 GCF_040643855.1 Streptomyces sp. NPDC047072
ATGATGGCCGAACTGGGTATCGACCATGCAGACTTCGACTTCGCGGCCAACGCCGGGTAGGCGCAGGCGTCGCCGAGGGCGTCCGCGACCCGGCGGGCGACGGCCTCGCCCCGGCCGCCGCAGACCACCAACAGCCGCCGCAGGCCGAGCTGTTCGGCCTCGCCGGGGGTCGCGGTCACGGCGGCGCCGGGCCGGAAGACGACCCGTACGGGACGGGTCTCGTAGGTGAAGTCGCCCCAGAACGTCATGCGGTGCGCTCCAGGACGAGGTCGAAGCGGGCGTGCCGGAAGGGGTTCGGGACGCCGAACTCCCGTGCCAGGGAAGGGTCGTCGGTCTCCGCGAAGTCCTGCACCAGGCTCTGCTTGACCGCGAACACGGCGTCGGAGTCCAGGTAGTCGCTGCCCGCGACGAAGATGTGGGTGGTGACGGGGGTGTGGCCGTCGGCGCCGGCGATGAAGTGGATGTGCGCGGGGCGGTAGGGGTGCCGTCCGGTGGCGCGCAGGAGGTCGCCGACCGGGCCGTCGGTGGGGATCGGGTACGGCGCCGGGACACAGGTGCGGAACCAGAACCGGCCCTCGGTGTCGGCGGTGAACAGTCCGCGGCCGTTGCCCCGCGGCTGGACGTCGGGCTGCTGGACGTCGTAGAAGCCCTGGTCGTCGGCCTGCCAGACATCGATCACCGCGCCCGGCAAGGGAGTTCCGTCCTCGGAGAGCACCCGGCCGCTGACCACGCACGGCTCGCCCGCGCCCACCAGGTCGATGTCGTCGCCGAGTTCACGGACCGGCGACTCGGTCATGTGGAAGGGGCCGAGGACGGTCGACTCGGTGGTGCCCCGCACCCGGTCGCCGTTGACCGTCTCGACCAGCATGGAGACGCCGAGGACGTCCGACAGGAGGATGAACTCCTGCCGGGTGTCCGTGCAGGTCTGCCCGGTCGCCGTGAGGAACCCGATCGCCCGCTCCCACTCCTGCTGGGTGAGCCTGCTCTCGCGCACGAAGTCGTGCAGATGGCCGATGAGGCCGGCGAGCAGCTCGCGCAGGCGGGGATCGGCGGTCGCGTGGAGGCTGGCCACAGCCTCCTCCGTGACGCTGCTTCCGATCGCGTCGGTGGTGGTCATCCCGGCTCCTCGTGCTCGAAGGCGTTCCCTTGCCATGGTCGCGCGTCTCAGGCGTGACCGAGGATCCGGCGCAGCGCGTCGGCGAGGAGTTCCGGGGCGTCGGGCGCGGCGGTCGCGTGCCGGAAGGCGACGAAGCCGTCGGGGCGGACGAGGAGGGCGCCGGCGTCGGAGATCTCGCTCAGGCGGGCCCAGTCGCCGTACGGGTCCTCGTACTCCTGTCCGGGTCCGACGACCACGGTGGCGATCTCGACGTCCTGCGCCTCGGCGGCCCGCAGCCAGCCCTCGCCGCCGATGCCGGTGAGGAGGGTGAAGCGGCCCCGGCCGACCGTGTCCAGCGTCGACACCGTCCGCGTGCCCGAGGTGAGCCAGGCGTGCGGGATGCGGGCGCCGGGGCGGGTGGTGGGCTGGTGGTGGAGTTCGGGGTCGCGGGCGAAGGTCTCCTCGCCGGTGCAGTCGGGGACGATCGCGGCGGAGGTGTAGCGCTGGTTCAGGTCGACGCCGTGCGCGTTGAACTCGTACACCTTGAAGGCGATGGCCTCGCGCAGGCGTGCCCGCTGCTTCTCGGCGGCCTCGGTGGCGTCCTTGCGGGCGGCGATGTTGGCCCACAGCTGCTCGGGGGTCTGCGGGGAGAGCCCGTCGAGCGCTTCGAAGATCGGAGCGGTCTCGCCGATGGACTGGTTGGCGCGGGTGACGATCTGCCGGCCGATCGGGGCGCGTTCGGCCGTGTAGGTGTCCAGGAGCCTCGGGGAGGCGGTGCCGTCGAGGACGAGCTTCAGCTTCCAGGCGAGGTTGTAGGAGTCCTGGATGGAGGTGTTGGAGCCGAGGCCGTTGGACGGCGGGTGCCGGTGGGTGGCGTCTCCGGCGCAGAAGACGCGGCCGTTGGAGTACGTCTCGGCGTACATCTCGTTGACGGTCCACGCCGAGGACGACTTGATCGTCACGGGGATCTCGTCGTCCCCGACCAGCTGCCGTACGACGGACTCGGCGTACTCGGTGGTCAGGTCGGGGGCGCCCGCGGTGACGTCGTACCCCCACACGATCAGCCACTCGTTCCACGGCCGGACGCAGCGCACCAGGCCCGCGCCGATGCCACCGACCGTGGCGCCCGGGGCGAGGACCCAGTACAGGGTGGACGGGCGGTGGGCCGTGTACTTGGCCAGGTCCGCCTCGAAGACGATGTTGATGCTGCCCGCCACGCCCATCTGGCCGCCCATCGGCAGCCCGGCGTCCTCGGCGACCTTCGAGCGGCCGCCGTCCGCGCCGATCAGGTACTTCGCGCGGATCTCGTACGTGTCCCCGCGCAGCCGGTCCCGGACGGTGGCCGTCACGCCGTCGGCGTCCTGGGTGTGGGAGAGGTACTCGGTCTCGAAACGCAGGCTGGTGCCGCGGGCGACGGCCGCGTCGACGAGGACCGGCTCCATCAGGTGCTGGGGCATGTCGCACATGCGGGTGGGGCTGGCCAGCTCGTGGGCGGCCTGGACGAGCGGGTCGTTGCCCCAGGAACGCACCCGGCCCAGCTCCTCGCCGGCCAGGCTGGTGCAGAAGGTGGTGTTGCCCATCAGGTGCTGCGGGGTGGCCCGGGCGACGACCTCCTGCTCGACGCCGAGGTCGCGCAGGACCTCCATGGTGCGCTGGTTGGTGATGTGCGCGCGGGGCGTGTCCGCGAGGCTCGCGTACCGGGTGACGACGACGTTGGGGACGCCGTAGGTGCTGAGGGCGAGCGCGGCCGAGGCACCGGCCGGGCCGCTGCCGACGATCAGGACGTCGGTCTCGACGACGGTGGACACGGGCGCTCCTGGCGGGGACACATGGACGACGGACAGTTTGATCATGAAGCCGTCCGGCCATGCGCGGGTGTCTCATTACGAGACAGTTGTTGCCGCTTCAACCGAAACCGCTACGGTGGACGGGTCGTGACCACCACCGAGCACTCCCCCGCGGTCCGCGCCCTCCCACCGCTGCGTGTGGCGCGTCAACGCTTCCTGTCCGGGCGGCCCCTGCCCGACGGCGTCCCGGAGGAGGTCCTCGCGGCCTGGCGACGGGCCCGGTTCTTCGGTGTCCCGCACGACCTCAAGGAGCCCATCGGGGACGCGCCCCGGCCCGCGGAGTCACCGCTGCTCGGCACCGCCCGCCCGGTGCTGGAGCGGATCGCCCCCGCCCTGGACACCGGCCACGCGGTCCTCATCCTCACCGACGCGCGGCTGCGCGTCCTGTGGAGCTCGGGAAGCGCGCCGGGGCTCCCGCCGTGTCCGTGGCTGTCGGAGCAGGAGGTCGGCCACAACAGCGCGGCCCTCGCCCTGCGCACCCGTCGCCGGGCCGAGGTGCACGGGCCCGAGCACTTCCTGGACGTCTGGCAGGAGGTCTCGGCGGTCAGCGTCCCGGTGCTCGCGCCCGGGGGCGGGCATGCCCTCGGCACCCTGACGGTCGCCGCGCACCTGTGCGGCGGCCGCCCGCCCCACCCCCAGGCCGCGCTCGCCGAGGCCGCCGCCGCGGCCGTCGAGGCGGAACTGCTCGCCCACGCCGGACGCCCCGAACAGGCCCTGTTGGACGCCTACTTGAGGGCGACCGGCGGTGAGGAGCGGGCGGTGGCCGTCCTGGACGGCCGCAACCGCCTGATCAGCACGGCCGCCGAGCGCCTCGTGACGCCGGAGGTGCTGCGGGCCCTGGAGCGCACGGCGTCCGACGCCCGCCACACGGATGTTCCGACGGCGGCCGAGCTGCCCGAGGGATCGGGGTGCACGGCGCGGATCACTCCGGTACGGCGGGAGGGCGCGGTCGTCGGGATCGTGGCCGTGCTGGAGGCGAGGGCGGAAGGCGTCACACGGCCCGCGCCGCACAGGCTCCCCCTGCTGACCGGATCGTCCCTGCCGTGGCGCCATGCCATCGCGCGCGCCGCCGAACTGGCCCTGTCCCCCGAGCCGTTGCTGCTGTCCGGCGAACGCGGCACCGGGAAGACGGCGCTGGCCCGGGAGTTGGCCGGTGCGGACGCTCGGGTAGGCGACGCGGCGGAGGGCGGGGCGCTCGCACCCGAGCTGGCCGAGTGGGCGCGGGGCCGCCCGCTGCTGATCCGGCACGCGGAACGGCTGACGCAGCCCGCCGTCGCCACCCTCAACTCCCTGCTGGACGAGCACCCCGAGGCGCGGCTGCTGCTCACCCACACGCCCGGTACCGCTCCGGGCCCCTGCCTCCAGCGGCTCCTCGACAAGCTGGCGGCGCGCACGGTCACGCTGCCGCCCCTGCGCGAACGCACCGAGGACATACGGGAGTTGCTGGCCGCCCTCGCCCCGCGTCCGGCGCCGGGACAGCCACCCGTCACCTGGACCCTGGACGCCCTGCGCGCCCTGGAACGGCACCCCTGGCCGGGCAACGTCACCGAGCTTGCCCACGTCGTCCAGGCGGTGGCGGAACAGCGGCGCGCCGCCGGTCCGGTCCGCCGGTCCGAGCTGCCGGACCCCGTCCGCGAGGGTCCCGCCGTCCGTCCGCTCAGCCCGATGGAGAGCGCCGAGCGGGCCACGATCCTGGAGACCCTCCACCGGCACGGCGGCAACAAGTCCCGGGCCGCGGCGGCCCTGGGCATCGGCCGGGCGACGCTCTACCGCAAGCTGCGGGGCTACGAGGGCTGAGAACACCGCCCGGGCATCCGCGCGGGAACGCCCCGGCTTCCATGTAGGAACGTCCTGACAAAGTCATTGACATCCCCCTGGGCCGGTCGCATAGTACGTGCCACTAGAGCGCACTAGTAACGCGCTCTACCAGCCACCGGGGCTTCTCCCCGACCGCACAGCGAGGTGCAAGGGACATGCGCAGAAACCACCGGGCCGCCGCTCTGGCCGCCACCCTCCTGGCCGGCGCCCTGCTCGCCGCCGGCTGCTCCAGCAGCTCCGGCGGGAAGAAGTCCGAGGAGGGCGGCGCCGCCGCCTCCGCGGGCAAGGCGTCCACGCCCCGGATGACGGTGGCCATGATCACCCACGCGGAGCCCGGCGACACCTTCTGGGACCTGATCCGCAAGGGCGCCTCGGCCGCCGCCGCCAAGGACAACATCAAGCTCGTCTACTCCAGCGACCCGAGCGCCGGGGCGCAGGCGAACCTGGTCCAGAACGCCATCGACCAGAAGGTCGACGGCATCGCCCTGACCGCCGCCAAGCCGGACGCCATGAAGGCCGTGGTCGCCAAGGCGGAGGCCGCCGGCATCCCGGTGGTGGGCTTCAACTCCGGCCTCGACGACTGGAAACGGCTCGGCATGCTGGAGTACTTCGGCCAGGACGAGAACATCGCAGGGCAGGCGTTCGGCGAGCGGCTGGGCAGCCTGGGCGCCAAGCACGCCCTGTGCGTGGTGCAGTCACAGGGCCAGGTGGCCCTGGAGTCCCGCTGCGCCGGTCTCACCAAGGGCTTCAAGGGGAAGACGGACAAGATCTACGTCACCGGCACCGACATGCCCTCGGTGAAGTCGACGATCACCGCCAAGCTCCAGCAGGACTCCTCCATCGACCAGGTCGTCACGCTCGGCGCGCCGTTCGCGCTGACCGCCGTGCAGTCGGTGAAGGACGCGGGCAGCAAGGCGAAGGTCGCCACCTTCGACCTCAACAAGGACCTGGTCGCGGCCGTCCAGGACGGCTCGGTGGAGTTCGCCGTCGACCAGCAGCCCTACCTCCAGGGCTACTTGGCGGTGGACGCCCTGTGGCTCTACAAGAACAACGGCAACTACAGCGGCGGCGGGACCGCGCCGGTGCTGACCGGTCCGGCCTTCGTCACCAAGGAGAACGCGGACACGGTCGCGAAGTTCGCGGCCAACGGGACGCGTTGAGACCGGTCGCCGTGGGAGGTCTTCAGCCGGCCTCCCGCGGCGGCGGTCCGCTGGTGCCCCGCACGACCAGCTTGGGGTCCAACACCGCCTCCCGCGGCTCCAGTTCGGGGTTCTCCAGCCGTTCCACGGCGTACCGCACGGCGTACTCGGCCATGAGCCCGGCGTCCTGACGGACGGTGGTCAGGCCGATCGGCATCAGATGGGAGAGGTGGCTGTCGTCGTACCCGACGACGGACAGGTCGCGCGGGACCTCGACGCCCTCCCGGGTCAGGGCCATCAACAGGCCCATCGCGCTGCGGTCGTTGCCGGCGAGCACCGCCGTCGGCAACGACCATCCGCCGCAGGACCATGAGATGCGGGGGCAGCTCGGCGTGGGCCTGCCTGTTACATCCCTCGAAGATGAAGCCGACCGCGGCTACGGAAGCC
>NZ_JBEYVC010000311.1:0-6162 GCF_040643855.1 Streptomyces sp. NPDC047072
CGGCCGTCGGCGCCAAGCTCGCCCGGCCGGAGAGCCCGGTCGTCTGCGTCCTCGGCGACGGCGACTTCCTGATGACCTCCCAGGAGATCGCCCTGCCCCGCTCGCCGTCCCCACCCGCCCGGGCAGGTAGTCCTGCCCGAGCGTGATGTGCAGCGAGAACGGCACGTACAGCCCGGCCGAGGTGAGGGCGACGAAGAGGTACACCGCAGGGCCGGGGGCGATCACCACCCCGGCCACGGCGAGCACGGTCAGCGCGTACGCCCCGCGCACCACCGTGAGCCGCCCGTACCGGTCGGCGAGCCGGCCCCCGGCGACCGTCCCCACGGCACCGCCCGCGTACAGCACGCACAGCGCCGCCGTACCGGCCACGTCCCCGCCGCCGGTCCGCTGGCGGACGTACAACGAGACGAACGCGCTCAGCCCGACGAACACCACCGACCGGCAGACCACCGCGCCCGACAGCCGCAGGAACGACGGCCAGTCGTCGGGTCCGGACACCTCGGCGTGGCCGCCGGCCGGCGCCTTCGCCCGGGTCGCGCGGACCGCGGCCGTACAGAGGACGGCGCCCGCCGCGGCGGGGACCGCCAGCAGGGGAGAGGCGCCGAGGCCGCCGGTGGCGACGACGGCCGAGACCAGCAGAGGCGCGAGCGCGAAGCCGACATTGCCGCCGAGCGAGAACCACCCCATCGCCGTGTTGCCGCCGGACGCCACGGCCCGCGCCGCCCGCGCGGCCTCCGGATGGTAGGCCGCGACCCCGACACCGGACACGGCGACCGCCGCCAGGGTGAGCGCGTAGGAGTCGGTGACACCGCTCAGCGCGACACCGGCACCGGCGGTCAGGACGCTCAGCGGCAGCACCCACGGCATCGCCCACCGGTCGGTGAGGGCGCCGAACAGGGGCTGGACGACGGAGGACAGGAGGGACGCGGCCAGGACGACCCCCGAGGCGGCCGCATAGGAGTAGGCGCGCTCGGCGACGAAGAACGGGACCAGGGCGGCGACGGCCCCCTGGTACACGTCCACGCAGGCGTGGCCCAGGGACATCAGAGTGAGGGAGCGCTTCATGGTCCGAGCCTCGCGCCCGCGCCCTGTGGCCCGCTTTCACTAAACTGCCCACTTGTGTCGAACATCCGCCACGCTCCTACGGCCCCCACCCACGCGCGGCACCTGAACGCCGGGGACCGCATCGACGCGCACCGGCACGACGACCACCAGATCGTCTACGCGGGCTCGGGCGTCCTGGAGGTCACCACCGAAGCCGGGACCTGGTTCGCGCCCGGCACCCGCGCCATCTGGGTCCCCGCCGGGACCGTCCACGCGCACCGCGCCCACGGCCGGCTCGACCTGCACCTCGTCGGCCTGCCCGCCGCCGACAACCCCCTCGGCCTGGACGCCCCGACCGTCCTCGCCGTAGGACCGCTGCTGCGCGAGCTGATCCTCGCCTGCACCCGCGACCCCGCCGAGGACACCCCCGAACGCGGAAGGCTCCGAGCCGTCCTCCGTGACCAGCTGCGCGCCTCGCCCCAGCAGCCCCTGCGGCTGCCCACCGCGGCCGACACCCGGCTGGCCGCGGTCTGCGCGCTCGTCCACGACGACCCCGCCGACGCCCGCACCCTCGCCGCGCTCGGCACCGCCGTCGGCGCCTCGGAGCGCACCCTCAGCCGGCTCTTCCGGAGCGAGTTCGGCATGACCTTCCCGCAGTGGCGCACTCAGTCCCGCCTCTACCACGCCCTGCGGATGCTGGCCGACGACGTCCCCGTCACCGTCGTCGCGCACCGCTGCGGATGGTCCTCCGCGAGCGCCTTCATCGACGTCTTCCGCCGCTCCTTCGGGTACACCCCGGGCGCCCACAACCGCCGTTCCGGATAAGGGGACAGGCCGCCGGAAGAGCTGTGTGTACGGTCCAGTAATATCGCGCGGCAACCCCCCCATTGGAGGAACCGTGCCAGGGTCCCGACGCTCACCCCTACTGCTCGCGGGCCTGCTGGCCACCGCGGGCGCCGCCCACTTCACGAGGCCACGCCAGTTCGACGCGATCGTCCCGAGCGCCCTGCCGGGGACGCCCCGCGCTTGGACGTACGCGAGCGGCGCCGTGGAACTCGCGCTGGCCGCCGGCCTCGCGCTGCCGAAGACCCGCAAGGCGGCCGCCGTGGCCAGTGCCGCCTTCTTCGTCGGGGTGTTCCCCGCCAACGTGAAGATGGCCGTGGACTGGCGGGACCGTCCCGCACCGCAGAAGGCGGCGGCCCTCGGCCGGCTGCCGCTGCAACTGCCGCTCGTGCTGTGGGCACGCAACATCGCGAAGAACGGGGAGGGCCGGGCATGAGCAAGGCGATCGAGACCGGGGACATAGTCGAGGACTTCGAGCTGCCGGACGAGACCGGCACCGGCCGCCGGCTCTCCGAGCTGCTCGTGGACGGTCCCGTGGTGCTCTTCTTCTACCCGGCCGCCCTCACCTCCGGCTGCACCGCCGAGGCCTGCCACTTCCGCGACCTCGCCGCCGAGTTCGCGGCCGTCGGCGCCCGGCCCGTCGGCATCAGCGGCGACACCGTCGAACGCCAGCAGGAGTTCTCCGCCACGCACACCCTCGGCATGCCCCTGCTCTCCGACGCCGACGGCACCGTACGCGAGCTGTTCGGCGTCAAGCGCGGCTTCTCCCTCGCGCCCACCAAGCGCGTCACCTTCGTCATCGCCGAGGACCGCCGGATCCTGGAGGTCGTCCGCAGCGAACTGCGCATGAACACCCACGCCGACCGGGCCCTGGAAGCCCTGCGCGCACACCGGAAGTGACGGACGGGACCCGGTTGCCCCGTTTCGGTTGATGCGCTCTGACAAAGGGACCATCCTGGACCATATGGAGCACGTCTCCGCTACGGCGGTCATGGATGCCTCAGGTGTCGTGACGGGGTGGAGCGAGGGTGCCCGGCGACTGACGGGGCACACGGCCGACCAGGTCGTGGGGCGGGCCGCACGGGAACTGCTCGCCGAGGACCCGCCGGAGTCCGCCGTGGCGGCACTGAAGGGAACCGTCGTCCTGCGCCACCACGACGGCTCCCCGCTCACCCTCGTCCTCGACGCCTGCCCGGTCCTGGGCGCGGACGGCGCCCCGGCCGGGTACGTGATCACCGCCCGGCGGCCCGGCGAGGGGGAGCCGACCCTCGCCGGGCGGGCGTTCCAGCAGGCGTCCATGTCCATGTCGGTCTTCGACACCCGCCAGCACTACCTGCGGCTCAACGACGTCGCCTGTCGCGTGATGGGCGTCTCCGAGCAGGACCTCCTCGGCCGGTTCTTCGCCGACACCGTCGAGGACGCCGAACACAGCCGCGGCTTCCTCGCCAACCTCCGCCAGGTCGCCGAGACCGGCATGCCCGTCCGCTACGAGAGCTTCACGGGCGCCCCCTCCCTCAACCGGGAGCACGCCTGGAGCATCGAGATGTGGCCCGTGCGCGACGACGACTCCGGTGAGCCGACCGGCGTCGCCCTGGCCGCTTTCGACAGCAGCGACCAGTACTGGGCCCGCCAGCGCCTCGCCCTGCTCAACGAGGCGGCGGCCGCCATCGGCACCACCCTGGACGTGGTCCGCACCGCCGAGGAACTCGTCGAACTCCTCGTGCCCCGGTACGCCGACTTCGCCAGCGTCGACCTCCTCGAATGGGTCCTCGGCGCCGACGAGCCGCCCACCCTGCTCGACGGCGACATCGTCCTCAGCCGCGTCGCCCACGGCTCCGCCCATGAGGGCACTCCGGAGGCCGCCGTCCACCTGGGCGAGACGGACGTCTACCCCGCCTTCTCGCCGCCCGCACGGGCCCTGAGGCAGGGCAGGGCCGCCGTCAGCCAGGCCGGTGAGCCGGCCTTCATGCGCTGGGTCGCCGAGCGCAACGCCCGCGCCCCCGCCGGACGCTCCTACCGCAAGGGCGTCCACTCCATGCTCGCCGTGCCCCTCAAGGCACGCGGCACCACCCTGGGCGTCGTGGTCGCCGTCCGCATCGCCCACCCCGACGACTACGGCGACGACGACCGGATCCTCGGCGAGGAACTCGCCAGCCGGGCCGCCGTCTGCATCGACAACGCCCGCCGCTTCGCCCGTGAGCGCACCACCGCCCTCGCCCTCCAGAACAGCCTCCTGCCGCGCGGCCTGCCCGGACAGGCGGCGGTCGAGGTCGCCCACCGCTATCTGCCCTCCGGGTCACTGGCCGGCATCGGCGGCGACTGGTTCGACGTCATCCCGCTCTCCGGCAGCCGGGTCGCCCTCGTCGTCGGCGACGTCGTCGGCCACGGCATCCCGTCCTCGGCCACCATGGGCCGCCTGTGCACGGCCGTACGCACCCTCGCCGACGTCGACCTGCCACCCGACGAACTCCTCACCCACCTCGACGACCTGGTCACCCACCTCGCCTCGGACGACCGTGACGACGAGGCGGCTGAACTGGGCGCCACCTGCCTCTACGCCGTCTACGACCCGGTCTCGCGCCGTCTGACCGCGGCCGCCGCCGGCCATCCACCGCCCGTGGTCGTCCTGCCCGACGGCACCTCGCAGCTCGTCGCCCTGACCGCGGGACCCCCGCTCGGCGTCGGCGGCCTGCCTTTCGAGGCGGCCGAGATCGAGCTGCCGGAGGGCGCGGTCGTCGCCCTGTACACCGACGGTCTGATCGAGGACCGCGACCGGGACGTGGACCACGCCACGGACGAGCTGTGCCGGGCCCTGACCGCGCGGACCGACACCCTCGACGCCCTGTGCGACACCGTGCTCAAGGCCGTCCTGCCCGAGGAGCCCAGCGACGACGTGGCCCTGCTGCTGGCCCGCACCCGGGCGCTCGGCGCGGACCGGGTCGCCACCTGGGACGTCGAACCCGACCCCGCCCGGGTGGCCGCCACCCGGCAGGCCGCGACCGAGCAACTGGCCGCCTGGGGACTGGAGGACGCCTCCTTCGTCACCGAACTCGTCGTGAGTGAACTCGTCACCAACGCCATCCGCTACGGCGAACCGCCCATCCAGCTCCGGCTGATCCGCGACCGGACCCTCATCTGCGAGGTCTCCGACGGCAGTTCCACCTCACCGCACCTGCGGCGCGCCCACGCCTACGACGAGGGCGGCCGCGGGCTGCTCCTGGTCGCCCAGCTCACCCAGCGCTGGGGGAGCCGGCAGACCGGCAGCGGCAAGACCATCTGGGCCGAACAGTCCCTGGAACCACCGGAGTTCTGATCACTCGAAGGAGCAGCCCGGGTTGGGCGCGTCCTCCGAGAACGGCGAACCGTGCGGCAGCACGTACAGGACGTCGAGGACCAGCGTCGTGTCGCCGAGGTTGCGTCCGATGTGGACGTTGTCCTGACCTGCGGGCTCCTGGATGTAACTCCCCTTCGGGTAGACGCCGTCGGACTCGCAGTCGGAGTCGAAGTGGCTGAGCGTGCCCTGCTTGACCACGCCGTACAGGGGGCCGTCGTGGTAGTGCCAGCCGGTGGCCTGGCCGGGCGGGATCGAGATCTCGCGCAGGGTGTAGTCCGTGTCGCCGACGGTCTTCTGGTAGATCAGCTTCGCGCTCACACCGGGACCGGGCGGGGTGGCGTAGGCCGTGCCGCCCACGAAGAGGGTGGCGGCGGTGACGGCGCCGGTCACGGCGGTGCGGAGCGGTATGGGCATGTGGGGGGCCTCCCGGCTCTGGGGTGGTTCAACATCGTTTGGCGCCAACATAGACGTACGGAGGAGCCCCGGGGTTGAGATCCGTGGATCCCCCGAAGGGTTGTGCGCACCTCGTCCCGCGCGTATAAATAAGCAACTTTCTTTCTTACAGAAGAAGGAGAGGTGAGGCCGACGTGCCCCGCCGGTATCCAGCGGGCCCCCAGGGCCTGTTGCGCTCGCTCAACGGCCGCGCGGTCCTGGAGGCCGTCGGCCGGGACGGGCCGCTCACCATCACCGATCTCGCCGGGCGGATCCCGCTGTCCCGGCCGACGGTGGCCGCGGCGATCGCCCAGCTCACCGAGCAGGGCGTGATCGCCGAGATCGGCCCGATGACCGGCCGCAAGGGGCCCGCGCCCGCACTGTTTCAGGTGAACGCCGACTGCGCCTTCGCGATCGGCGTGGACGTCGGACACCGGCAGGTCCGGGCCGCCGTGGTGGACGTGACCGGGCACGAGCGCGCCCGGGTCCAGGTCGCGCACGGGGGTGGC
>NZ_JBEYVC010000312.1:0-6155 GCF_040643855.1 Streptomyces sp. NPDC047072
CGGGCGGGCCAGCGAACGGGACGTCTACGAGTACGCCCTGCTGAAGGTCGTCCCCCGTGTCGAACGCGGCGAGTGCATCAACGCAGGTGTGCTCGCCGCTTTCTCGCCCTCCACGTCGACGCGGGGCAGGACCCGGTCCAACCAGGACGGCAGCCACCAGCCTGCGCGGCCGAGCAGCACCATCACGGCCGGCACGACCGTCATCCGGACAAGGAAGGCGTCGAAGAAGACGGCGACGGCCAGCGTGAACCCGAAGGACTGGACCATGGGGGTGTCCGAGAGCATGAACCCGGAGAAGACGCTGATCATGATGATGGCCGCGGCGGTGACGACCCGGGAGCTCTGGGCCAGTCCGGCAACGACACTCGCGACCGGGTCGGCCCCCTTGAGGTGTTCCTCGCGCATCCGCGTGACGAGGAAGACCTGGTAGTCCATGGCCAGGCCGAAGACCATGCCGATCATCATCACGGGCAGCAGGTTGACGATGATGCCGGAGGAGTGCACCCGCAACAGGTCGTTGAGCCAGCCCCATTGGAAGACCGCGACCACCGCACCGAAGGTCGCGGCCAGGCTCAGGAGGAACCCGGCTGTCGCCTTCAACGGCACCAGTACCGATCGGAAGACCGCCAGGAGCAGCAGCAGAGCCAGGCCGACGACCACCGCGAGATAGGGAAGAAGGGCTCCGGCGAGTTTGTCGGAGGTGTCGATGTCGATGGCGGTCTGCCCGGTGACCGCGACGACCGCTCGCCCGTCGGTGCGGATCTCGTCAGCCGCACGACGGATGTCGGCGATGAGGACCTCGGTGGCCTCACTGGTCGGCGCACTCGTCGGGATCACCCCCAGGAGGGCGGTGTCTCCGGCCGGGTTGAGCATGGCGGGCGCGATCGAGGCGACGCCCGGCAGGTCCTCGACACTCCGGGTCACATGGTGCGCGGCAGCTGCGGCGTCGCCGCCACCGGGCGCCTGTACCACCAGGGTCAGCGGGCCGTTGAAGCCCGGGCCGAAGCCGTCGGCGAGCAGGTCGTACGCCTTGCGCTGGGTCGACCCGGCAGGGGCGGTGCCGCCGTCGGGCAGCCCGAGGCGCAGGTCCAGTGCGGGAATCGCCACCACGCCCAGCACCAGGACGGCCGCGAGCAGGGCTGGAACCGGCCGCGCCGCCACGACGCGCCCCCAGCGCGCACCGGCCGGCTCGGCGGTGTCCTGACCGTCCGGCAGCGGACCTCGACGCCACCGGAAGTACCGGCGGTGGCGCACCACACGCGCACCGGCGAAGCCCAGGAGGGCGGGGAGCAGGGTGAGGGCGATCAGGACGGCGACAGCGACGGTGAAGGCGGCTGAGACGCCGACCTGGGTGAGGATCGGGATGTCCACGACCGCGAGGCCCACCAGCGCCACCATGACCGTCAATCCCGCGAACACCACGGCTGAGCCGGCTGTGCCCACGGCCCTCCCGGCCGCCTCTGCCAGTTCCCGGCCGCTTTGCACCTCGCGCCGATAGCGGAAGAGGATGAACAGGGCGTAGTCGATGGCGACGGCCAGACCGAGCATGAGGGCAAGCGCCGGAGCGTCGGAGTTGAGGTCGACGAAGGCTGTGGCGGCGGTGACCGCGAGCAGTCCGACACAGATCCCGACGATCGCCGTCAGGAGCGGCAGTCCGGCAGCCACCATCGAGCCCAGAGTGATCACCAGCACCAGCGCGGCGACGGCGACACCGATCAGTTCACCCACGCCCTGGTCCGCCCGGGACACCGCGTCGCCGCTCATCTCGACCGTCAGCCCGGCGTCCCGTCCGGCCTCGGCGGCGTCCCGCAACCTGTCACGGTCGGCACCGGTCAGTTCCTCCGCCGGCACACGGTAGGTCACTTCGGCCAGGGCGACGTCCCCCTTCTCCGACACGGTTCCCGCCTTGTACGGGTCGCTGACCTCGGTGATGTGCGGCGCACCCTTCAGGCGGTCGATCACCTCGCTCACGGCGGTACGGGAGTCCGGATCCTTCAGGCTCCCGCGCTCGGGGGCGGCGAAGACGACACGGGCGCCGGCCCCGTCGGAGGCGGCCTGCGGAAAGCGCTCCTTCAACAGATCATTGGCGCGCTGAGCCTCGGTGCCCGGCACGGAGAAGGCATCGGTGGTCGGCTCGGACCACACCGCCGCCGCCGTCCCGGCCAGCGTCAAGGCCGCGGCCCATGCCAGGACGACGAACCAACGCCGGACGAAGCAGTACCGCCCCAGTCGAACGAGAGCAGCAGCCATGAGGGTGACCCCCTTTAGAAAGTTATTGGCAAATGCTACTCAGATAGCGAGTTTCCTTCAATCGCTGCGACAGCGAGCAACCAGGAGCCGACACCTGGGAGAACCCCTCGCCCCGCAGACCTCGCACCCACGAACACCCGTCCGGCCCGCCCGAGGACGACCGGATACAGTGCGCGGAACGGCAATTCGGCCGGAGAGGGGCAGCGTGACCGATACCAGTGACACCCGTGCCGCCGACAGCGATGCGCCGGCTCCGCGGCGGAGTCCGCTGCGCCGTGTGATGCGCTACCTCCCCCTGGTCGCGCCCGTACTGCTGTGGGCCGTGCCCTGCTGGGTGCTTCTGTACGCGGGCCAGCACTGGCCGTTGCCGGTCACGCTGGGCGGCACCGCCCTGTTCGTGCTCGGTCTCGTCGGGATGCCGCTGGCGATGGCGCGCGGGCACGGCCGACGCCAGCAGGACTGGGCGGCGATCGTCGGTGACACCCTGCTGGGCGGCAGCTGGGTGCTGTTCACCTGGTCCGTGCTGCTCGGTGTGTTCTTGCGGCTCGTGCTGGCCGTGGCCGGCGTCGGTGAGGGGCAGGACCGGGCCCGTATCGTCGCGTGGGCCGTCCTCGGCGTCACCGCCCTGCTGCTCGTCTCGGGGTACGTCGAGGCCCGCCGCGTGCCTCGGGTGCGCCGCCTCGATGTGCAACTCCCCCGGCTGGGGGCCGGGTTGGACGGTACTCGCGTCGCCCTCATCACCGACACCCACTACGGGCCGCTCGACCGCGCCCGCTGGTCGGCGCGGGTGTGCGAGACGGTGAACACCCTGGACGCCGACCTGGTCTGCCACACCGGCGACATCGCGGACGGCACGGCCGAACGCCGGCGCGCCCAGGCCGCCCCGCTCGGAACCGTGCGGGCCACCCGGGCGCGGGTCTACGTCACCGGCAACCACGAGTACTACAGCGAGGCCCAGGGCTGGGTCGACCTGATGGACGAGCTGGGCTGGGAGCCGCTGCGCAACCGCCATCTGCTGCTCGAACGTGGAGGGGACACCCTCGTGGTCGCGGGCGTGGACGACGTCACCGCCGAGTCCTCCGGTCTCAAAGGCCATCGCGCCCACCTCGCCGGAGCCCTGCACGGCGCCGACCCCGACCTGCCGGTCCTGCTGCTGGCGCACCAGCCGAAGTTCGTCGACCGGGCGGCGGCCGCCGGTATCGACCTCCAGCTCTCCGGCCACACCCACGGCGGGCAGATCTGGCCCTTCCACCATCTGGTCCGCCTCGACCAGCCCACCGTCGCCGGTCTCAGCCGCCACGGCGCCCGCACCCTGCTCTACACCAGCCGCGGCACCGGCTTCTGGGGCCCGCCGTTCCGCGTCTTCGCCCCGAGCGAGATCACCCTGCTCGTGCTCCGCTCACCGCACTCGCCCACCTCGCCGTAACACCGGCCGGCTCGACACAGCCGCACTCGGAGGGGCCCCAGCACGTGCCGGGGCCCCTCCGGCGTGCTACCGGTGCCCGCCGCTCGTGAACTTCTCGAAGGTGTGACTGAAGGCCCAGGTGTCCTGTGCGATGCCGGAGCAGGAGTCGGAGCCGCCGGTGCCCGGGCAGCCGCCGTTGTCGCGCTGGAGTGCCCAGAAGGAGAGCGTGTTGATCCTCTTGGCCTCGGCCCACTTCTCGACCGTGGCCGCGTTCTCGACGGTGAAGGTCTCCTCGGGGCCGTAGTCGTCGATGCCGGGCATCTCGATCACGCCGATCATGCTCCACAGCTGGGCGGAGCTCTTCTTCGGGTGGAGCGCGGCGAGTTGGCCGTGCAGCCCTTCGGCGGCCGTCTGGGTGTCGGCCGCCATGTCGTGGGTGGCACCGTCGTAGTAGTCGAACGTCATGAGGTTGACGACGTCCACGCGCGCGTGGTTGTCGACGGCGTTCTGGAGGACGGCCAGGCCGTTGGCCTCCAGGCCGGTCGTGGAGGTCGGCAGGGTGTAGGAGAACTGCACGGTGCGGCCGGTGCGTTCGGCCCAGCGCTGGACCTGGGCGATCGCCTTGTTGCGGCGGTCGATTCCGGCGGTGTTGTTGATCGAGTCGCCCTCGACGTCGAGGTCGATGCGCGTGATGCCGTACGTCGAGACCAGGCTCTTGAACACGTCGGCGATGGCGTCGACGCTGGTGCAGCTGTCCGCCAGTTCGGTGCCGGTGGTGTCCGCGCTCCAGCCGCCGAAGGAGGGGATGACGTTGCCGCCGCGCGCCTGGATGGCGGCGATGTCGTGGCCGAAGGTCGCCTTCGAGATGGGCTGGTCGGTCTCGCCGTTCCAGTACGCGGTGCACGACCCCGCGGTGGCCGTCTGGAGGAACGCCAGGGTGAGGTACTTGTTGCCGGAGGCGGCGGCGAGGTCGGCCGGGCTCTGGCCGGTCCATGACTCGACGTAGGGCGCCGCCACATGCGCCGGCAGAGGCTTGCCGAAGCCCGAGGGCGAGGGCGAGGACGGCGCCGCGAGCGCGCCCCCTCCCCCGACTCCGACGAGCCCGGCGGACAGGGCACTGACACTCAGACAGGACAGCAACGCGTGACGACGTCTCACTGGCACTCCCAGGGGAAAGGGGCATGCGGGAACAGCGGTAGGGCTGCACCGCGGGGTGGAGCGAGACCATGATTGGACTAGACCACATAACTGTCAAGGTTGTTAACAGTTATGCCGGTCTGCCAACGCACCGGAGGAGGACGACGAGGGGGCCCAGTGCCACCAGTACCGCCAGCACCCCGTACCCGTAGGTGAGCGTGGTCGCCGTGGCGACGGCTCCGACGAGCAACGGGCCGCCCGCGTCGCCGAGTTCGCGGCCGAGTTCGGCGGATCCCATGGTTTGGCCGAGGCGTTCCGGAGGGGTCGACGAGGCCAGCGCGGCGAAGCCGAGGGGGGTGATCAGGCCGGTTCCGGCGCCGATCAGGGCGGCCGCGGCAAGGACTCCGGCCAGGCCCGGCAGCATCGCGCAGGCCAGACCGGCGGCCGTGACGAGCAGGCCCGCGAGCAGGCCGAAGCGGGTGGTGAGGCGGCCTTCGTCCAAGGCGCGACCGGCCCTGGGCTGCACCACGGCCGCGCAGCCCGCCAGCACGGACACGGCCGCGCCGGTGGCGATCGTGCCCAGGCCGGCGGCCCGGCCGGAGACCGGCAGGAAACCCACGCCGACGGAGAGCGCGGCGGTCGCCGCGGCCAGTGCGGCGGTCGGGGCGAGGAAGGCGGGATCCGCCAGCCGCCTGGCCAGGTCGAGCACCGTCTGCCGGGTCTTGGGCAGCGGCGGTACGACGGGTACGGCGGCCCAGGCCCACAGCGCCACCACCGCGCCGAGCACCGCGAGCACCCCGAACAGCAGGCGCAGTCCGCCGGCCCACACCAGCACCCCGCCGAGCAGCGGGCCGAGCGTGTAGCCGACGGACTTGTGGAAGCCGTAGCTGCCGAACGCTCGGCCGTGCTTGGCGGCCGGGTTGAGCCGGGCCACCAGGGCGGAGGCGGACGGGGAGAAGGCGGAGGCCGCGGCGCCCTGGCCCAGGCGGGCGGCCCAGAGCCAGCCGGGGCTGTCCGCGAGGACGTACAGCGTGGACGCCCCGGCGAACGCGACGAGCCCGCCGAGCAGGACCGGGCGCGCACCGATCCGGTCCGCGAGGGCGCCGAACAGCGGCTTGAGGACGACCTCGGCGCCGTCGTAGAGGGCGAGCAGGCCGCCCAGCACGAGGAGCGAGGTGACCGCGTCGTCGGAGAAGCCGCCGAGGTTCGCGGCGATTCCGTGGGCACCGAAGGCGGTGGTGAAACCCGCCGCGTACAGCGGCCACATCTGCCGGGCCGGGGGCATCGGGGCCGGGGGCGCGTACTTCACCGTCCCCGAATAACGCTCCCTCAGCTGGTACTTGAGGACCTTGCGCAGGGTGTC
>NZ_JBEYVC010000313.1:0-6068 GCF_040643855.1 Streptomyces sp. NPDC047072
GTGCACCACCACCAGACAGGCAGCAGCTGGAACATGGCCGTCCAGGCCGTGGCCGGCCCCCAGGGGGCTCGTGGATCAGCGCGCCGCGTAGCCGAAGGTGTTGCCCGCGGCCGGCAGACCGCCCGCGCCCGGCTGGTACGTCGTGACCGCGGCGACCGTGCCGCCGGCGGTGACGTTGGACAGCGGCAGGGCGTAGAGCGTGCCGTAGGACGACGGGCCGTAGGGCAGGCCGACGTAGAGGCTGGTGCCGGTGTAGTGCATGTGGGCGCCGAGCTTCTGGTTGGCCCCCGGGGTGCCGGGGATGCCGTCGCCGTCGCCGACCTCGAGCCAGCGGTCGTTCGCGCCGGGGGTGCCGAGGAGGGAGAAGGTGGTGACGGCGCCCGCGCTCGCGGTGGTGCCGACGGCCTCGTCGGGGATGCCGACGGCGAGCTTCATCGTCGCCGCCGTACTGACCGCTCCCGGCGCGGTGTTGACCGCGGTCAGGGTCTGGCCGAAGTGGTCACCGGGCTCGGACGAGCCGACCACGTCGTCGTCGGCGGTGCCCGACTGGTAGGCGTTGAGCTGGCTGTAGGCGCCGGCCGCGGTGACCCGGAAGGTCAGTACGTTGCCGGTCTCGGCCTTGGAGGCGCCGTCGATGGTCAGGGCCTCGCCCGGCGAGCCGACCGCGAGGATCGACTCGGTGGCCGCGGCCGCCCCGGACGGGCGGTAGGGCACCAGCGCCACCGAGGTGCCGAACCCGTCGCCGGCCTCGGCGCCGCCGGAGACGGTGTCGAGGTCCTGGTCGAGACCGAAGCGCGGGGTGGGACGGTTCTCGGAGTTGAGGACGTTGGGGTCGAAGACGGCGAGGTTGCCGGCGCCGGCGTCGGTCCCGATGGCCTCCTGGGGCGCGGCGATGACGAGGTGGTTGGAGTCGGCCGCGACCGCGCCGCCGAACCCGTCACCCGCCTCCGCGGAACCGGGGACGTCGAGGCTGTCCTGGTGGATGGAGGCGTTGGTGGTGCCGTGGACGTAGACGGCCATGCCCGCGTCGGCGAAGCCGCTGAGGTCCTCGCCGGGGCTGCCGATCAGCACGAACGGCTCACCGGAGTTGGTGACGTCGGCCGCGAGGGCGGCGCCGAAGCGGTCGCCGGTCTCGGCGCTGGAGGCGCCGAGCGAGCCGTTGCCCGCGCCCTGCTGGTAGTTGGTGTCCTTCACGGCACCGGTGCCGAGGCCGCCGGCCGCGCCGTACAGGATGTCGACCATGCCGGCGTCGGTGGCGGTGCCCAGGCCCTCGCCCGGGGTGCCGACGACCAGGTCGGTGCAGCCGTCCTCGTTGTAGTCGACCGTGGCGAGGCTCTCGCCGAAGCCGTCGCCGGCCTCGGAGCTGCCGTTGACCCAGTCCAGGTCCTGGGTGATCTCGGCGGTGCCCTTGCCGCCGCCGTACACGACGCGCACCAGACCGGCGTTGGCGTCGCCGCCCACGGTGGCGCCGGGGTCGGAGACCGCGATGTCCTGGACGCCGTCGCAGTTGAAGTCGCTCACGCGGGCGGCGTTGGTCTTCTCGGTCACCCAGGAGGCGAGGTCGTCGACGCGGGTGGTGATGCCTGCGGTGCTGGTCACGGTCGCGTCGATGCCGTAGCAGCCGCCCTGGTAGGAGCGGCTGGCGAGCGCGGCCAGCTGGGCGGTGCCGTTCACGGTCCGCACCAGCGGGCCGCCGGTGTCGCCCATGCAGGCGGCCGTGCCGGAGGTGCCGGTGACGGCGGCGGTGGTCGCGGTGGCGGAGTCCACGGTGAAGGTGCCGGTGTGCAGGTTCAGCGGCGCCCACTCGGTAGCGGTGCGGCCGTAGCCGGCCAGCCTGAGGGTCTCGCCCGCGGTGGGCGCGGCGGTGGACACGGCGATCGGGGTGACGCCCGCGACCGGGCGGTTGAGGCGGGCCAGGACCGCGTCGCGGTCGGTGCGCGGGACCAGTTCGACGATCTCGCGGGACGCGCCGGCGGTGCCGGTGAGGTCGGAGCGGCCGATGACGGCGGTGGTCTTCACGGCCGGCTTGCCCGCGGGCACGCTCAGGCTCGTGGCCGGGTCGGCGGCGAAGCAACTGGCCGCGGTGAGCAGCCAGTCGGTGTCGACGAGGACACCGGAACAGCCGCGGTCGTGGTCCCCGAGGGTGATCTGCGCGGTGTAGGCGTAGGTGGTGTCGGAGGCGGCGACCGCGGGGCCGGTGACGGCGACGGCGGAACCGGCCGTGAGGACGGCGGAGCCGAGGGTCAGGGCGGCGGCCAGTGCGGCGAGGCGCACAGGTCTGGCGTAGGTCATGAGGTCGGTTCCCTGGTGGGTGGTGGCGGATCGGGCAGGAGGGCTCGGCCGGGCGCTACTTGGAGGTCCGAAGCTCCAGGAGCGTCCATTCACGGGCCTGGTCGTCCGCGCTCTCGCCCACCGGTGTCCAGGCGTTCTTGGCGATGTCGTACGACTGCTCCTCGGTGCCGACCGTCATCTCCGCCTCGGTCGTGTAGTCGTTGCCGCGGATGAGGTAGACCGACGGCAGCTCCAGGGTCAGCCAGCCGGAGGTGCCCTTGACGTCGAAGCAGATCTTGCTCTTGTCCCGCGCCTGGACCTCCAGCTGGCCCGTGCCGGTCACGCAGTCGGCGAGGGTGATGTGGCCGTCGCCGCGCTTGAGCAGGATGTTCTTCTCGGCGAGGATCTTGTCCGCCTGCGGGTAGTCGAAGTCCTCGACCGCGTAGCCCGGCGCCTCGTCGGCGACGGCCGCCGACGCTCCGGACGCCGCGCCGCCCCCCACGGCCATCCAGGTCAGGGCCCCGGCCGCCACTGCGGCGAGGGCCGTTCCCAGGAGTCTTTTAATAGGTCGCGGCCGCGCCGCAAAGGTGATACTCGACTTCATCGCTTTCCTAAACTCGTTGCTTCCGAATCGATGTCAGTAACGTGCTTCAAGGCAAAGGTGAAGGAAATAGACAAAGCCGCGAGTGCTCGCACATCGCTTTCCCCCACCTAGATGCCACCTCGCTTCCCGGGGTTTGTCCACTCCTACAAACCCGGTAAAACGGACGGCACTTGAAGCTCCACTGTGACGCTCACCACACCCCGGAAAGGGTTGTACGGCTTCTATAACGAACATATAACGTTCAATTCGTGACCGGTGCATTGATTGCTCCGCGAACCTGCGTTTGTATGGTCCCGCCACAGCCACCCAGAAACCACGGGGACGAATCCATATGCAGACGATCTTCTGGAGCCGCAGACGCGTGCTCGGCTCGCTCGCCGCCGTGACGGCCGTCGCCGCCGCGCCCCTGACGTGGGCACCCGTGGCCCGGGCGGCCGACACGACGACCGCGGCGGCCGACCCGCTGGCACTGCCGGACACCGACCGCGCGAAGGTGGTGAGGGCCTGGATGACGGGCGGCAGGGCCACCAAGGCGGCGGCCGCCGACGCGCTTTTCGGGACCGATTCCGACATCAGCGCCTTTCTCACCCAGACACTGCCGACGGTGACGACGGAGGACAACCGGGTCGCGATCGCCAGTTATCTGGCCCGCTCCGGCAAGGGACTTCGCCGTGAGGCGGTCGCCGCTCTCGACAGCGGGGACAGCGCCATTTCCGCCTTTCTCCAGGGCGGATACGAGTCGGCGCTTCTGGAGGATCTTCAGGTGGCGACCGCCATCCTGTCGGCCACCGGCGGAAAGGCGGTCCAGCGCAAGGCGTCCGCCGCCCTGGACACGGGCACGCGGGCGGCGCTGGAATCCTTCCTCACGGAGGGTCAGTACACCGCCCGCCTGGAGGATTCCCAGCTCCAGGTCGCCGCCATGCTGGTCAACGCCGGGCCGGAGGTGCAGAAGTACGCCAACCGCGCCCTGAACGGCACCGCGACGGACATCCAGTGGTTCCTCGACACCGGCCAGCACATCGCACGCGCCCGCGACCAGGAGACGGCGACCATCGAGGAACTCGTCGCCGTGGTGGACCGGGAGGGCAAGCGCGCCCAGGCCGAGACCGACCTGGCCGTCGAGGCGTCCGAGCGGGCCCTCGCCGCCGCGGCCGAGGCGAAGAAGGCGGCGGAGAAGGCCGCCGCCGAGGCCGAGGCCGCGAAGGAGGACGTACAGAAGTCCGCCGCCGCGGCCCGCAAGGCGGCGAGCGCGGCCACCGGCGCGGCGAACGCCGCCCGGATCGCCATCAACGCCTCCAACGCGGCCGTGAACGCCTCCCGCCGCGCCTCGGTCGCGGCCACCGCCGCCTCCCAGGCCGCCTCCGTCGCCGGCGGGGCCGCGTCCCGTGCCTACAACGCGGCCATCGCCGCCTCCAAGGACGCGAGCAAGACCCAGGCCGCCAAGGACGCGGCGGTCGCGGCCCGCAACTCCGCCGCCAAGGCCCGTACCGCCGCCAAGGCCGCCGACTACGCGCGGGCCGCCTGCGCGCAGTCCGTCAGCGCGAGCAACTCCGCCGCCTCCGCGGCCCGTAACTCCGCGGCCGCCGCCAACTCCGCCGCGCAGGCCGCCGCCGCGTCCGGGGTCGCCCAGTCGCAGGCCGCCGAGGCCAAGCGCCAGGCCGCCATCGCCACCGCCGCCGCCAACCGCGCCACCAACGCCGCCTCCACCGCGCAGGCCCTCGCCAACACGGCGGCCACCGCCGCGGCCGCCGCCAGGGATGCCGCCAACTCCGCCGCCGCGCACGCCGAGAAGGCGGCCGACGCCGTCGACGAGGCCGTACTGAACGCGGGCAAGGCCATCGACTTCGCGAACAAGTCCACCGCCCACGCCGCCGAGGCCGTGAAGGCCGCCGACACCGCCACCAAGGCCGTGACGGACGCCATGGCGGTCGCCAAGGCGGCCCGGGACGCGGAGCTGGCCCGCCTGGAGCAGGAACGGCTCCAGGGCCTGGACGAGGCCAGGCTGCTGGCCGAGATCGAGCAGCAGCAGCTGGCCGAGCTCGCGGACAAGCGGGCCCAGGAGGCGCAGACCGACCAGGCGACCAAGGACCTGGTCAGCGCGGCCGAGAAGGCCCTGTTCACGGACGGCGACCTGGCGCTCGCCGCCACCCTGGGCCGCAAGGCCGCCACCGCGCTGCTCGACTCCAAGGGCGCCTGGACGCGGGAGGCCGCCCAGTTCGCGCTCTCCGGCAGCGACGACGACGTGTTCTCCTGGATCGACCTCGACCGGGGCGTCGCCCAGGGCCAGGACGACCGGGAGACGGTCCTCTACATCGCCCAGGTGTCCAACCCCGCCATCGCCAGGGCGGCCCAGGCCGCGCTGGAGAGCAACAGCGCGACGGCCGTGGGCGACTTCCTCACCTCCGGGGTGATCAAGGCGTCCCAGGACGACAACCGGGTGCAGATCGGCAAGATCCTCGACCAGAAGCCCGGCAAGGCGGTCGTCGAGGCGGCCAACGACGCGCTGGACAAGAACACCCCGGAGGCGCTGCAGGACTTCTTCGACCGCACCTACCCCGAAGCCGTACGGGAGGACGACGCGGTCGAGACCGCGACCTCGGTGGCGAACGGCGGCGACTACACCAAGGCCTACGGCGACGTCGCCCTGGAGGGGCCGACGTGGATGCGCCGCAACTTCGTCCAGGTCGTGCAGTACTCCGCGGCCCAGCTCGACCACGACTCCGCCACCCATGTCGCCGCGATCCAGGGCGCGATCGCCGCCGCGGCCAAGACCGCCTACGCGGCGCAGCAGACCGCGGCGCTGGCGTCGCAGGTGGCGGCGACCGCCCGGGACGCCGCCGTGGAGGCGGGGGAATGGGCGGACAAGGCCGTCGCCGCGGGGACGAAGGCGGGCGAGTACTCCGACCAGGCCAAGCAGAACGCCGACACGGCGGACAGGTCGGCCGCGGCCGCGCAGGCCTCGGCGAACCAGGCCTCGGCCGCCGCGACGACGGCGCGCACCGCCTCCCGCTCGGCGAACTACTCGGCGAACAAGGCGATCGACGCGGCCCGTTCGGCCCTCGCCTCCTCCTACAGCGCCCAGCAGTCCGCGACGAGCGGCCAGGAGCTCGCGGTTGTGCTCCTGCTGGGCGGGGGTGATCGGCCGGGGCTTCGCCGTGCCGGGCTGCCGCCAGTTCGGGTGCGCGGGCGGCTC
>NZ_JBEYVC010000314.1:0-5938 GCF_040643855.1 Streptomyces sp. NPDC047072
GCGGCCGCGTGCCTCCCCTGCGGGGCCGGCTCGGACCCGGGCGCGGGCGCGTACGGCGGGGTGTGGCGGGACGCGCCCGACTCCATGATCGCCACGAACGGGTGAATGGCGGGCACGCGCCCGCTGACGTTCCCGACGTCGGAGGAGCCCAGGAACACGCCCGTCTCCGGCGGTGTCAGCTCGATGCCGGTCTGTGCCAGGTGCCGCGCGAACCGGTCGGACAGGACCCTGCTGTCGCGGAAGTGCTCGTAGCGGGGCGTGGCGCGCTCCACCGTGACCGTGGTGCCGGTCGCCCGGGCCACCCCCTGGGCGCAGGTGAGCAGTTCCCCGGCGAGGTCCTCCAGCGCGGCCGTCGTCAGGGCCCGCAGCCCGAACAGGCCCTCCGCGTAATCGGGGACGATGTTGGTCGCCCGCCCGCCGTCCGTGACAATGCCCTGCACATGGGAGCCCTCGGGCAGCCGCCGCCCCACCACGGCAAGGGTGTTGAACAGCTGTACGAGCGCGGCGAGGGCGTCGATCCCCTCGGTGGGGTTGCCGGTCGGATGCGCTGCCCGTCCGTGGAACCCGACCCGGTACTGCGCCTGCGCGGTCAGGGTCGCCCACTGCCAGTTGTGCACACCGGGGTGGAACATCAGCGCCGCGTCGACGTCGTCGAAGACCCCCGCGTCGGTCTCTGCGACCTTGCCCCCGCCGCCCTCCTCGGCGGGCGTCCCGACGGCCCACACCGTGCCGGCGTCCCTGGGGAGCACGGCACGGGCGGCGAGGGCGGCGCCGAGACCGGCGGCGGCGACGAGGTTGTGCCCGCAGGCGTGGCCGAGGCCCGGGAGGGCGTCGTACTCCAGCAGGAGCGCCACCGCGGGCCGGGCCCGCTTTCCGGAGCGGGCGGTGAAGGCGGTGGGCAGTCCGGCGACGTCCCGCTGCACCGTGAACCCGGCCCATTCGAGTTCCCCGCACAGCAGTGCCGCGGCCCGGTGCTCCTCGAAGGCGTACTCGGGGTCGGCGTGCAGCATCCGTGCCATGTCCCAGAGCCGGTCCGCGCGGGCGGCCACCTCCGCGGGCACCCGTGCGAGCACCTCGTCCACGGCATCGGTCACAGCGGCCTCCCGTAAGTGTCGTACGCCTGTGTCCTGATGCGGGTTCCCCGCCCCGGCCCCGGGGACACCGCTGACCGGCGGCGTTAGCCGGGCGGGGGCCGGGGTACTCAGGAGCGCGTCGAGGGGAGTCGCCATGAAGCACGCGGCGGACCGGATCGCCGATCCCTGGGGCGACCGCACGCCCCACCGGCGCCATGGGGAATGGCCCGCCAGGGTGGACTCCTACCTCGCCGACGGCCTGGACCCCGGGGCGGTGCAGCGGTGGGTGCGGGCGGCGTCGCTGCTGCACTCCGGCGGTGACGCCATGGACATCGCCGTCACGGACGGGCGGATGGTCGGGGTGCGCGGCCGGGAGACCGACCGGGTCAACCGGGGCAGGCTCGGACCCAAGGACCTGTTCGGCTGGCAGGCGAACGCCTCCGAGGACCGGCTGACCATGCCTCTCGTACGACGGGACGGGCATCTGGTCGAGACGGACTGGGACACGGCGATGGAGCGGGTCGTCGCCCGCACCCGGGAGCTGCTCGACGAGCGCGGGCCCGGCTCGATCGGCTTCTACACCAGCGGGCAGCTGTTCCTGGAGGAGTACTACACGCTCGCGGTGCTCGCCCGGGCCGGCATCGGCACCAACCACCTCGACGGCAACACGCGGCTGTGCACGGCGACCGCCGCCGAGGCGCTGAAGGAGTCGTTCGGCTGCGACGGGCAGCCGGGCAGCTTCGACGACTTCGACCACGCCGACGTGATCGCCCTGTTCGGGCACAACATGGCCGAGACGACGACCGTGCAGTGGGCGCGCGTCCTGGACCGGCTGGCGGGCACCGACCCGCCGCGGCTGCTGTGCGTGGACCCTCGTCCGACCCCGGTGGCCCGGTATGCGTCGGTGCACCTCGCACCGCGTGTCGGCACCAATGTGGCGCTGCTGAACGCCCTGCTGCACGAGACGATCCGGCACGACCGGGTCGACCACGACTTCGTCGACGCGCACACGGTCGGCTTCGACGAGCTGGCCGAGCGGGTCGCCGACTGCACCCCCGAATGGGCCGCCGGCATCTGCGACGTCCCGGCCGCCCGGATCGCCGAGGCGGCCGAGCTGGTCGGCACGACGGACGCCCTGCTGTCCACCGTGCTCCAGGGCTTCTACCAGGCACACCAGGCCACCGCCGCCTCGGTGCAGGTGAACAACCTGCACCTGGTCCGGGGCATGCTGGGCCGCCCGGGCGCGGGCGTCCTCCAGATGAACGGCCAGCCCAGCGCGCAGAACACCCGCGAGTGCGGCGCCGACGGCGACCTGCCGGGCTTCCGGAACTGGCAGAACGAGGACCATGTCGCCGACCTCGCGAAGGTGTGGAACGTCGAGCCCTCGAAGATCCCGTACTACGCACCGCCCACACACGCGATGCAGATGTTCCGCTACGCCGACCAGGGCTCGCTGCGGATGCTGTGGATCAGCGGTACCAACCCGGCCGTCTCGCTGCCCGAACTCGCCCGGATCCGCGCCGTGTTGGGCCAGGAACGGCTCTTCACGGTCGTACAGGATCTGTATCCGACGGAGACCGCGCGCCTCGCCGACGTCGTCCTGCCCGCCGCGACCTGGGGTGAGAAGACCGGCACCCTCACCAACGCCGACCGCAACGTCCATCTGTGCGAGAAGGCGGTCGAGCCGCCCGGCGAGGCCAGGAGCGACCTGGAGATCTTCCTGGACTTCGCGCGCCGGATGGACTTCCGCGACAAGGACGGCGGCCCGCTGATCGGCTGGCGCTCGCCCGAGGAGGCGTTCGAGGCATGGCAGCGGTGCAGCGCCGGCCGTCCCTGTGACTACACCGGACTGTCGTACGACCGCCTCCGCGGCGGCAGCGGCATCCAGTGGCCCTGCACCGACGACACGCCCGAGGGCACCGCGCGCCTGTACACGGACGGCATCTCCTGGGCCCACCCGGACGTCTGCGAGAGCTACGGTAAGGACCTGGAGACCGGGGCGTCGGTGGACCCGGTGGAGTACCGGTCCCTCAACCCGGACGGCAAGGCGGTGATCAAGGCCGCGGGGTACATCGAACCGCACGAGATGCCCGACGAGCGGTACCCCTTCCAGCTCACGACCGGCCGCACCCTCTACCACTTCCACACGCGCGCCAAGACCGGCCGTGTGGCCCAGCTCGACGAGGCGGCGCCCGAGGTGTGGGCGGAGATCTCCACGGCGGACGCGGCACGGCTCGGCCTGGGCGAGGGCGATCTGGCCCGGATCGCCACTCCGCGCGGCGCGCTTGAGGCGCGGCTGCGGGTGCCCGCTGCATCGCCTTGCGGGCCCGCGGGGTGTCGCGGGCGTCGTGGTAGGCGATGGCCAGGCGGAACCAGCTGCGCCAGTCGTCGGGGGCCGCCTCGGTCTCGGCCTTGCGCTTGGCGAAGACCTCGTCGGCCGAGTCGCGGTCGATACGGCCGCTGGGCGTGCGCCTCAACTCGTCGACGGGGAGGCCGCCTTCGGCGTCCAGCTCGGCGGCGAGCGCGTTGGCGCGGCGGACGAACTCGGTGTTCTTCCACAGGAACCACACGCCGATCACCGGCAGGATCAGCACCGCGACCCCGAAGGTGACCGTCAGCAGGGTGCCGGACTGGATGAGCATGACGCCGCGGCTGCCGACCAGCACGAAGTAGACGAGCAGGACGGCGGCCGTGACGGCGTAGGTCAGCTTGGCGCGCATGACGGTGTCAGCCCAGGTCCAGGAAGTGTTCCAGGCCGAAGGTGAGGCCGGGAGTGGTGACCACGCGGCGGGCGCCGAGGAGGATGCCCGGCATGAAGCTGCTGTGGTGGAGGGAGTCGTGGCGGATGGTCAGGGTCTCGCCCTCGCCGCCCAGCAGGACCTCCTGGTGGGCGAGGAGGCCGCGCAGCCGGACGGAGTGGACGGGGATGCCGTCGACGTCCGCGCCGCGCGCGCCGTCCAGGGCCGTCTCGGTGGCGTCCGGCGCGGGGGCCGTGCCCGCCTCGGCGCGGGCCGCGGCGATGAGCTGGGCGGTGCGACTGGCGGTCCCCGAAGGCGCGTCGACCTTCTTCGGGTGGTGCAGCTCGATGACCTCGACCGACTCGAAGTAGGGCGCCGCGATCTGCGCGAACTTCATGTTCAGGACGGCCCCGATGGAGAAGTTGGGCGCGATGAGGACGCCGATCGCCGGGGACTTCGACAGCCAGCCCTCCAGCTGCGCGAGGCGCTCGTCGGTCCAGCCCGTCGTACCGACGACGGCGTGGATGCCGTGGCCGACGCAGTACTCGAGGTTCTCCATCACCGAGGCGGGCGTGGTCAGTTCGACGGCGACCTGGGCGCCCGTCCCGGCGAGGGTCTCCAGCTTGTCGCCCCGGCCGAGAGCGGCGACCAGTTCCATGTCCTCGGCGGCCTCTACGGCCCGTACGGCCTCGGAACCGATCCGGCCCTTGGCACCGAGGACCGCCACGCGCAGCTTGCTCATCTTCTTGCTTCCTTAACCAGAACAGCCGAAATGGACAGGGGTCAGGCCACAGCCTCGTGCAGCCGGGCCGCCTGCTTGTCCTTGAGCGGGCCGATGACCGACAGCGACGGGCGCTGTCCCAGGATCTCGCGGGCGACCGCGCGGACGTCGTCCGGGGTGACCGCCGCTATCCGGGTCAGCATGTCGTCGACGGACATCTGCTCGCCCCAGCACAGCTCGCTCTTGCCGATGCGGTTCATCAGCGCGCCGGTGTCCTCCAGGCCGAGGACCGTGGAGCCCCGGAGCTGGCCGACCGCGCGGGCGATCTCGTCGTCCGGGAGACCGTGGGCCGCGACCTGGTCGAGTTCGTCGCGGCAGATCTTCAGGACGTCGTGGACCTGCGAGGGCCGGCAGCCGGCGTAGACGCCGAAGAGTCCGCAGTCGGCGAAGCCGGAGGTGTAGGAGTACACGCTGTAGGCCAGGCCGCGCTTCTCGCGGACCTCCTGGAAGAGCCGCGAGGACATACCGCCGCCGAGGGCGGTGTTGAGCACGCCGAGGGCCCAGCGGCGGTCGTCCGTGCGGGCGAGGCCGGGCATGCCGAGGACCACATGCGCCTGCTCGGTCTTGCGGCCGACCAGTTCGACGCGGCCCGCTGTGCGCAGGGCGCGGCTGCCGTCGCGCGGGGCGATCGGGAGGGCGTCGGCGTTCTTGAGGGCGCCCGCCTTCTCGAAGGCCGCGCGGACCTGTCGTACGACCTTGTTGTGGTCGACGTTGCCCGCGGCCGCGACCACCAGGTGGGTGGGGTCGTAGTGCTTCTTGTAGAAGCGGCGGATGCGGTCGGCGGTCAGGGCGTTGACGGTGTCGACGGTGCCGAGGACCGGGCGGCCGAGGGGGTTGTCGCCGAACATGGTCTGCGCGAACAGGTCGTGCACGCAGTCGCCCGGGTCGTCCTCGGTCATGGCGATCTCTTCGAGGATGGCGCCGCGCTCGACGTTGACGTCCTCTTCGAGGATCAGGGAGCCCGTGAGCATGTCGCAGACGACGTCGATGGCGAGCGGCAGGTCGGCGTCGAGCACGCGCGCGTAGTAGCACGTGTACTCCTTGGCCGTGAAGGCGTTCATCTCGCCGCCGACCGCGTCGATGGCGGAGGAGATGTCCAGGGCGCTGCGTTTCTGCGTGCCCTTGAAGAGGAGGTGCTCCAGATAGTGCGTGGCGCCGTTCAGGGACGGCGTCTCGTCGCGGGAGCCGACGTGGGCCCAGATGCCGAAGGTCGCGGAGCGGACCGAGGGGAGGGTCTCGGTGACGATGCGCAGGCCGCCGGGGAGGGTGGTCTTGCGGACCGTGCCGATGCCGTTCTCGCCCTTGATCAGGGTTTGGGTACGGGCGACGGGCCGCGCCCCCAAGGA
>NZ_JBEYVC010000315.1:0-5793 GCF_040643855.1 Streptomyces sp. NPDC047072
GTCGTACGAGAACGTCGTGTGCCTCGGCCACATCCTCGCCGAGGACGGATACCCCCCGCCCCCGGCCCCGACCCACCCACCGAACCGTGGGCGAATCTTTTAGGGGCGCGGGGAACTGCGCAAAACGCCCGCCCCCACCAAGCCGCACACGCCTACCGCGAGGTCCCCGCCCCCAAAGCCCCCCGCTGCGGCCGAATCCCCGCCGGAACAGCCCGCGCCCGCGCCGGCGTCCCCGTCCAACACGTCCCCCGCCGAGCCAACAACCGCCCCAACCACAACTCCAACGACACCAGATCCGCCAACCCGTCCAACGGCAACGGCGCCCCCTCCGCCGCCCCCCGCAACGCCTTCCGCACCACCCGCGCCTCCACCAACCCCGCCTGCGCGAGCAACGGCGTCCCGAACAACGCCATCAACGAGTCGGCCGCAACCCGCAACCCCGTCCGCACAGCCGCCGCCGACGACGCATGCGACGGCGCCCCCCACCCCGGCGGCAGGTCGGAGACCCCCGCCCCCTCAAGCACCGTCCGCAGAATCTCCGCCCGCGCCCCCGGCCGCACCCGCAACGCCTCCGGCAGCACCCGACACGCCCGCACCACCTGGTTGTCGAGGAACGGCGCATGCAGCCGCTGCGACCGAATCTCCACCGCCTGCTCCAGCACCCGCAGATCCGACGCGTGCCGAGCCAGCGCCGCACGCGCGCGGAAGTCACCGGGATGCTGCCCCGGCCCCACCCCCGACCGCTGTGTGGCCCCTTGAAGGCGTATCGATACTTCAGCCAGCGCCTCCCCCGTCAGCCACCGCGCGGCAGGCCCGGGTCTGGCCCAGGTCAGCGCGGCGAGGGAAGCCCCCACCGCACCCCCCGGCTCATCGAACCGCCGCTGCATGAGCCGGTCGGCGAGCACCTCCAGGCCCGCGCGATACGGCGTACGGGCCAGCCGCCGGGCGGCGCCGTACACGCGCGCGGGGACGAGCACGGAGCCGTCGGCCTTCGCCAACGCGGCGACGGGCCGCACCAGATGGCGGCGTTTGCGGTCCATGAGGAGGTCCGCGAGGCGCGCGGGGTGGGCGTCGAGGACCTGCCGGGCCCCGTACCCCGTGAAGTGGTCGGCGCTGCCCGCGGCGAGCCGCGCGCGGTGCCGGGCCGCCGTCACGAGGCACGGCCCCGGTTCGTCGGTCAGCGGCCCGTCGAGATCGGCGTACGGCAGGGTCTCCTCCCCGCCCGCGACGACGACGTGGTGGAGCCGGGGATTGGCCGCGAGCGTCCCCGCCCGCTCCACCTCGGCCTCCCGCCCCCGTACGGCGAGGTCGTTGAAGGTGACCGCGAGCAGCCGCTCCCCCGCGCCGGTGCCGTGCCCGAGGACGGTCCCCGGCATCCCGGGCAGCCCCGCGGCCAGCAGCGCGAGCGTCCCCGACGCGGGCCCGCCGGACAGGTCGGCCCCGATGCCCGGCACCGGCATCCCGCGCGCCGCACGGCGCTCGGCGGGCCCCATGCCGGGTACCGGCCCGGGGTCGATGTCGGGCACATGGCGCGGTGCGGACAGACGCGCGCGTACGGCGTCGACGAGCGCGTCCCGGACCGCGTCGACCGCGCTGTCCGGGTCGGCGGAGGGCGCGGCGACGGCGAGGGAGGCGACCGGCTCGTACCCGGCGATCTCGCGCGCGCCGTTGCGCAGGATCAGCGCGTGCCCCGGCGGAACGCGCCGTACGCCCTCGTACGGGGTGGAGTCGTGGAGCGCGGCCGGCACGTCGGGGGCGGCCAGCAGCGCGGCGAGGTGTCCGAAGTCGAGGTTGGCCTCGATGAGGTCGGCGAGCGGGAGGGCGGCGGTCGCATAGGCCGTGCCGCCGGCCCACGGGGTGTGGAACACCGGCCGTACGCCCGCCAGATCGCCGCACACGGTGATGCGGCGGCCCACCTGGACGACGGCCGTGTAGCCGCCCGGCCAGGCCGTCAGATGGCGAAGTGCGCCTCCGCGCGCGGCGAGCAGTCCGACCCGCAGCTGCTCGTCGGAGGCTCCGCAGGTGCCGAGCACGGCGATCCGGGTCTGCGCGTCGACCTTGACCACGCGCACCTCGTCGGGCCGCCAGTCACCGACCGCCCAGAGCGGATCGGGGTCGCCCCACAGCAGGTGCGAGCCGACCGGGTGCACGGTCTCGCCGTCGGTCCCGGTGGCGCCGGCCGCGCCGATCTCGGAGACACCCGCGGCGGTGCTGCTCCACCCCACCAACCACCGCATCGACGCCTCCACAGGCTGTGGACAACCAGTGCACCGTACGAACAGGGCACCATGCTGCCATGAAGGAGGCGTGCCGGAGGGACGGCGGAGCTGCTTGAGATGCAGGCAACGCGCCCCTGCGAACACCAGCGCGCCGCTGCGAACACCCGCTCGGGACAAGGAGCGTGCGACGCGAATGCGCCCCCGGTTCGCTCCCCAAAAACCCCTAACGCGCCCTCAACTCCCCTGGCGGGAGGGCTGATCGCCCGCGAGAACCTGGGGCGATTTTCGGCCAAATCCGTGTCGACGGGACGACTGTGCACACGCTCCGTACACACCGCGCGCGCCGCTCGGCAGGCGCGCAGCCCGGGAGACGCCACTTCGCCCCCCGGGCCGGTCCGCCGCCCGCGGGGATGTAGGCGGCGGTGTCCCCCAGCCCACTGGATCCAGTACAGCGGGCCGACCCACGCATCATCCATCGAAGCGCTCCCCCCATGGCCGGAGAAGAGCGCACACACGGGCGCACGGCCACACAACGGGAGCACGACGCAACTGCGCGTATCGGACCCGTACTTCAGTACGGACCACAATCCCGCCATCCGGAACAATGCCTCTTAACGCTTGGGATGCGGCGAACTACGCTGGGTTTACGAATGCCGCGTGGTTATGCCAGCGCGGCAGCCGTCTGTGTCGAGGGGTGGCGCATGTCCAGGGAGCAACGCGGGCCGAACGAAAAACTCGGCGCCGTTCTCGCCCTCGCGGGAATCAGCAACGCAGGCCTCGCCCGACGCGTCAACGACCTTGGCGCACAGCGGGGACTGACACTTCGCTACGACAAGACGTCGGTGGCGCGCTGGGTGTCGAAGGGCATGGTGCCCCAGGGCGCCGCGCCACACCTCATCGCGGCCGCCATCGGCCAGAAGCTCGGCCGTCCGGTGCCGCTCCACGAGATCGGCCTGGCGGACGCGGATCCCGCCCCGGAAGTCGGACTCGCCTTCCCCAGGGACGTCGGACAGGCGGTCAGGTCGGCGACGGAGCTCTACCGTCTCGACCTCGCGGGCCGCCGCGCCGGCACGGGCGGCATCTGGCAGTCGCTCGCCGGTTCGTTCGCAGTGAGCGCATACGCAACGCCTGCCTCACGGTGGCTGATAACCCCGGCCGACAGCTCGGTCGCGCGCGATGTGCACCCCTCCGAGGGCTCGGGCGCACCGCTCAAAGTCGGCCACAGCGATGTGCAGAAGCTGCGGGAGGCCGCCGAGGACGCCAGGCGCTGGGACTCCAAGTACGGAGGCGGCGACTGGCGTTCGTCCATGGTGCCGGAGTGTTTACGGGTGGAGGCGGCACCGCTGCTGCTCGGCTCGTACTCCGACGGGGTGGGCCGCGCGCTGTTCGGCGCGTCCGCCGAACTGACCCGTCTCGCGGGCTGGATGGCCTTCGACACGGGCCAGCAGGAGGCGGCGCAGCGGTACTACATCCAGGCGCTGCGGCTCGCCCGCGCGGCGGCCGACGTACCGCTGGGCGGCTATGTGCTGGCGTCGATGTCGTTGCAGGCGACCTACAGAGGCTTCGGCGACGAGGGCGTCGACCTCGCGCAGGCCGCGCTGGAGCGCAACCGAGGGCTCGCGACCGCGCGCACGATGAGCTTCTTCCGGCTGGTCGAGGCGCGGGCACACGCGCGTGCGGGTGACGCGGCCGCGGCCGGAGCGGCGCTGAAGGCGGCCGAGGGGTGGCTGGAGCGGTCCCGGGAGGGCGACAACGACCCGTCCTGGCTCGGCTTCTACTCCTACGACCGGTTCGCCGCGGACGCGGCCGAGTGCTACCGCGACCTGAAGGCGCCCCGCCAGGTACGGCGGTTCACCGAGCAGGCGCTGTCGAAGCCGACGGAGGAGTTCGTACGGTCGCACGGCCTGCGGCTGGTCGTCTCGGCGGTCGCGGAGCTCGAGTCGGGCAATCTCGACGCGGCATGCGAGCAGGGCGTGCGGGCGGTGGAGGTCGCGGGGCGGATCTCGTCCGCGCGCACCACCGAGTACGTGAAGGACCTTCTCCACCGGCTGGAGCCGTACGGCGACGAGCCGCGGGTGGTGGAGCTGCGGGAGCGGGCCCGCCCGCTTCTGATGGCACCGGCGTAGGGACCCGAACAGCATCACCGCACCGGCGTTTGAAGTGACTGTCAGTGGTGCAGTGCACTATCGGAGGCGGAGGTGGTGCTGAGGTGGTCGCTTACGACTGTGACGTGCTCGTGGTCGGCGGGGGGATCGTCGGGCTGTCCACGGCGTACGCGATCAGCCGGGCCGCGCCGGGGACGCGGGTCACCGTGCTGGAGAAGGAGAGCGGGCCCGCCCGGCACCAGACCGGGCGCAACAGCGGGGTGATCCACAGCGGGATCTACTACAAACCCGGCTCGCTCAAGGCGCGGTACGCCGTGCGCGGGGCCGCCGAGATGGTCAAGTTCTGCGCGGAGTACGGCATCGCCCATGCCGTGACCGGGAAGCTGATCGTCGCCACCGAGCGGGACGAGCTGCCGCGGCTGCACGGCCTGGTCCAGCGCGGCCGGGAGAACGGCATTCCGGTGCGCGAGCTGGGCGCCTCGCAGATCGCGGAGTACGAACCCGAGGTGGAGGGGCTCGCCGCGATCCATGTCGGGACGACCGGCGTGTGCGACTTCGTCGGGGTCGCCCGGCAGCTGGCCGAGGCGTCCGGGGCGGAGATCCGGTACGGCGCCCAGGTGGAACGGATCGATCGGCGGGCGTCGCTCGGGGTCGCCGTGCGGACGGTGGGCGGGGACATCGTGCGGGGGCGGGTGCTCGTGAACTGCGCGGGGCTGCACTGCGACGAGGTGGCTCGGCTGACCGGGGACGACCCTCAGATGCGGATCGTTCCGTTCCGCGGGGAGTACTACTCGCTGGCGCGGCCTGAGCTGGTGCGGGGGCTGGTGTATCCGGTGCCGGATCCGGCGTTTCCGTTCCTCGGGGTGCATCTCACGCGCGGGATCGACGGGGGTGTCCATATCGGGCCCAATGCGGTGCCGGCGCTGGCCCGGGAGGGGTACGGGTGGGGGGTCGTACGGCCGCGTGAGCTGGTTGGCACGTTGGGGTGGCCGGGGGCCTGGCAGATAGCTCGGCGGCACTGGCGGTACGGGGCCGGGGAGCTGCGGCGGTCGGTGTCCAAGCGGGCGTTCACGGTGGCTGTGCGGCGGCTGCTGCCGGTGGTGACGGCCGACGATCTGCTGCCTTCGCCGGCGGGGGTTCGGGCGCAGGCGGTTCTGCGGGACGGGACGCTGGTGGATGACTTTCTGATTCGGGAGGGGGTGCGGGTGGTGCATGTCTTGAACGCGCCGTCTCCTGCGGCGACTGCGGCTTTGCCGATTGGGCGGGAGGTGGCTCGTCGGGCGCTCCGGGTGTTGCGGGGGGAGTAGTCGGCGTCTGCGGGTCGGTGGGGGCGGGCGTTTTGCGCAGTTCCCCGCGCCCCTAAGAGCGCGCCTACGGTTCGGTGGTGGGTCGGGGCCGGGGGCGGGGGGTATCCGTCCTCGGTCCGGCGGTTCTCTCTTTTGCGGATGTGCTGGATGACGGACGCCGGC
>NZ_JBEYVC010000316.1:0-5791 GCF_040643855.1 Streptomyces sp. NPDC047072
GTTTTCGGAGGGGTTAAAGTCGGCCGCATGACCAAGAAGTTTGAATACGCGACCGTGCCGCTGCTCGTCCACGCCACGAAGCAGATCCTGGACACCGGCCGCGCTGCTGCCCACCCCGGGCGGACTCGGTTCGCTCGACGCCGCGCTCGCGTTCGCCCTCACCGCCGGCGGGGCGCCCGCCGCGGCCGCGGCTTCGGCGGTGCTCGGCTACCGGCTGCTGACGGTGTGGCTGCCGCTGCTGCCGGGCCTGGCCGTGCTCGCCGTCCTGATCCGCCGCAGGGCGCTGTGAGCACAACGGCGTTTCCCGTCCCGCGAGTTCTGGTAGGACTGCGGGTGTCGGCTTTCTGGTCGAGGACGAGGGGGAGCGCTCGTGACGCTGAACGAGAACGGTGGCCGGTTGCGCGCGGAGTTCTTCACCCCGGGCTCCTCGTCGTTCACCGAGTTCCTGGCCGCGCACCGACCGGAACTGCTGAGCACCCGCAGCCCCCTTCCGCCGGGCGTGCGGGCCGCGCCCGACCTCGCGCCGCACGGCACGACCGTGCTGGCCCTCTCCTACCGCGACGGCGTCCTCATCGCCGGCGACCGCCGGGCCACCATGGGCAACCTCATCGCCCAGCGCGACCTGGAGAAGGTGCACCCGGCCGACGAGTACACCGCGGTCGCCTTCGCCGGATCCGTGGGGCTCGCCCTGGACATGGTCAAGCTCTACCAGGTCGAGTTGACGCACTTCGAGAAGATCGAGGGCGTCGGCATGAGCCTCGACGGCAAGGCGCGGCGCCTGGCCGGCATGATCCGCCAGAACCTCGGCCAGGCCATGCAGGGCCTCGCCGTCGTCCCGCTGCTCACCGGCTACGACCCCGCCGCGCCCGAGGGCGAGCGGGGCCGCATCTTCAGCTTCGACGTGGCCGGCGGCCTCTACGAGAAGCGGGACTTCCATGCCGAGGGCTCGGGATCGCCGTACGCCCGAGGGGCCCTGAAGAAGCTGTTCCACCGGGGGATGGACCGGCGCGGGGCCGCCCTGGCCGCGCTCCACGCGCTCTACGACGCGGCCGACGACGACTCGGCCACCGGCGGGCCGGACATCAACCGGCGGATCTTCCCGATCGTCTCGGTCATCACCGAGGACGGCTTCGACCGGCTCTCCGAGCCGGAGACCGAGGAGCTCAGCCGGGAGATGGTCGAACAGCGCCGTACCCGGCCCGACGGGCCCACCGCGCGCCCCTGACCGGCCGTTTTCCCGAGTCGTGGGGAAGACCTGTCACGGGCTTTACTGCACATGACTTGCAGGTACCGGAGGATGGCACAAGGCTGCTGATCGCGGCCGTACCCCTGAAGAAGGATCCTCCGCCCGATGACGGTCGCCCCTGACTCCGCTCCGCCTCTCCTCCCCGCCACCGCCCCCGCGAGGGGCTCGGTCTGGCGCCGCGTCCAAGGCTCCATGACGCGGCAGGAGTGGATCAGGGCGGGCGGCATGGCCGCGGTCGTGGTGGCCCTGCACGTGATCGGCTGGGTCACCCTGGTGGTGATCGTCGCCCCGCACCACTACAGCGTCGGCGAGAAGTCCTTCGGTATCGGGATCGGCGTGACCGCGTACACGCTCGGGATGCGGCACGCCTTCGACGCCGACCACATCGCGGCGATCGACAACACCACCCGCAAGCTGATGGGGGAGGGGCAGCGGCCGCTGTCGGTCGGGTTCTGGTTCTCGCTCGGCCACTCCAGCGTCGTCTTCGTGCTGGCGCTGCTGCTGTCGCTCGGGGTGAAGACCCTCGCGGGTCCGGTGCGCGACGACGACTCCCACCTTCACGACGTGACGGGTTTGATCGGTACGACGGTCTCGGGGACGTTCCTCTACCTGATCGCCGCGGTCAATCTCGTCGTCCTGGCCGGGATCTGGAAGGTGTTCCGGCGGATGCGCTCCGGTGGCTACGACGAGGCGGCGCTGGAGGAGCAGCTGAACAACCGGGGCTTCATGAACCGGCTGTTGGGCCGCGTCATGAAGTCGATCACCAAGTCGTGGCAGATGTATCCGCTGGGCCTGCTGTTCGGCCTGGGCTTCGACACGGCGACGGAGATCGCGCTCCTCGTCCTCGCCGGTTCGGGCGCGGCGTCGGGCCTGCCCTGGTACGCGATCCTGTGCCTGCCCGTCCTCTTCGCCGCCGGCATGTCCCTCCTGGACACCATCGACGGCTCCTTCATGAACTTCGCCTACGGCTGGGCCTTCTCCAAGCCGGTCCGCAAGGTCTACTACAACCTCACGGTCACCGGCCTCTCGGTGGCGGTGGCCCTCCTGATCGGCACGGTCGAACTCCTCGGCCTGCTCGCGCAGAGGCTCGACCTCCACGGCCCGTTCTGGGACTGGATAGCCAGCCTCGACCTCAACCTCCTCGGCTTCGTCATCGTCGGCCTCTTCATCGCCACCTGGATCGTGGCCCTCCTGGTGTGGAAGTACGCCCGCATCGAGGAGAAGTGGACGGCAGGACTGGCGGACTCCCAGTCCTGACGCCGCCGTTCAGGTTCGTACTCTGAACTCCCTGCGCCACTTGGTGAATTGTTGGTCCGGGTCGCCGGTGTAGGACCACGGGGTGCGGGTGGCTCGGCGGTCGAGCATGCGGAGGAGGGGGACGGCGACCTCGGCGAGGCCCGCCAAGGAGGCCGCGTGGGTCAGGTAGTTGAGGTCGCGGAGTTCGCCGGGGACGACCGTGTGGTCGCTGCGGCCCATGATCCAGCGCTGCCAGGTACGCCGTACGTCGCTGACCGCGCCGTCGTGCTTCCAGTGCTGTCCGAGCCCCGCCCGCGTCGCCCGGTCCTCGCTCTCGTCCACCGCCCGGTACTCCTCGACCCGCGCGTACTGCACCAGCACCGGCAGCGCGCTGCCCGGCGGCGCCACCCCCGCCGCGTCGCGGGCGAAGTCGTACATCAGGCCGTGCGAGCCGTGCCAGCGCGCCGAGTAGTAGTGCAGGACCTGGAGGTGCCCCTCCACGCTGTACGGGTCGCGCCCGTGCAACTCGTCCCACCAGCGCCCCAGTTCCTGCCGCCGCACCCCGGCCGGGTACAGCCGAGCCACCGAGATCAGGGAGATCCACGGCGTCGGATCGTCCATGAACGCCTCCGACGCCTGGAGGCACGCCATCACCGCGGCGTCGATACGGCGCTGGTCGATCGCCACCCCCCGGCCCGCGGAGATGGCCAGGTTGAACGCCCTGGCCGTCTCCGTCGCCGCGCGCAGCACCAGCGCGTCCCCGTTGTTCGGCTCCGCGGCCAGCCACGACTCCACCGTCGAACTGCCCGCGCAGGCCTGGGCGAGCGTCCGCACCCGGTGCCCGCGGGCCAGCCAGTCGGGGCCGGTGGCCCGCAACAGTTCGCGCAGCCCCTGCCAGCGTCCGATGACGATGTCCTGGCGGGCGGTGGTGAGCGCGACGTCCCCGCAGTCGGGGTCGAATTCGGGGGCGAATCGGTCTCTCGCCATCGCTGAACCCCTCAGAAGTCGGTGGGGAGACCCTCGTGGACCAGGGAGGGCCCGGCCGCCCCCTCGGGGACGTAGTCCGCCTCGACCGTACGGCTGGCGTCCAGTCGCGCGGGCCGGTAGTAGTCGCTGCCCTGCTTCCAGTACCAGAGCATCGGCACCAGCCCCACGGCCAGTCCGCCCACCCCGATCGAGATCGCCGCCGTGCTCAGTTCGCCCAGCGACTCCACGAACACCCAGAACATGAACAGCGCGCCCAGCAGCGGCCACAGCCCGCCCAGCAGGAAGTCGGTCGGGGACTTCAGCAGCATCTTGCGGTACGCGACGACCACCGCGAGACCGGTCAGGCCGTAGTAGACGGCGATCTGGAGGCCGATCGCGGAGATCGCGTCGGAGAGGATGTCGCCCACCGAACCGAGGGAGTTGGAGGCGATGAACATCATCAGCGCCACCCCGCCGACCACCACGATCGCCACCCACGGGGTGTTCCACCGGCGGTGCACCTTGCCCAGCGCGGACGGCATCGTGCGGTCCCGGCCCATCGCGAACAGCGAGCGCGTGACCTGGATGAGCGTGGTCTCCAGGGTGGCGATGGTCGACAGCATCACCGCGACGATCAGCAGCTTGCCGCCCCAGCCCGGCCACACCTCCTCACCCAGCACGGCGAGGACGTTGGCGTCGTTGTCCTCGATCTGCTTCGAGGTGAGGATGACGTTCACCGCGATGGTGAAGACCTCGAAGAGCAGGAAGACGATGCCCACGCCGATGAGGCCCGCGAGTCCCGTCGTACGGCGGCTGTTGCGGGTCTCCTCGCTGAGGTTGCTGGTGACGTCCCAGCCCCAGTAGTAGAACGCGGCGATCAGCGCGCCGGAGGCGAAGCCCTGCATACCGTCGAAGTGGCTGAAGCCGAGCCAGGACCAGTCGAAGGCACGGGCGTGCCCGGTGTGGAAGAGGGCGAGCACCGCGAACAGCGCCAGGATCGCCAACTCCACACCGGACATGATCAGTTGGGCCCGCACGGTGAGCCGGGCGCCGCCGAGCACCACCAGCAGCATCAGAACGAACCAGGCCGCCCCCACGACCGTCGACAGCGCGGTGTTGTCGGCGAGGCCCTCGTCGAAGAGGGCCAGCGTCATGGATCCGGCAGGCAGCGAACCGGCCACCATGAAGATGGTCGCCGAGATGACCAGCGCCCAGCCGCTCACGAAACCGAGAAAGGGGTGGAGCGTGCGCCCCACCCAGGAGTAACTGGCGCCCGCGTTCACGTCGATACGGCTGAGGTAGCTGAAGGCGAGGGCGATCCCCAGCATGGGTATCGCGCAGTACAGCAGGGCCGCCGGACTCGCCAGGCCCACCGTCCCGACCAGCACCGCGGTGGTCGCGGCGATCGAGTACGCCGGCGCGCTGCCCGCGACGGCCATCACCACGGTGTCGAACGTGCCGAGGGCGTTGGCCTGAAGTCCTCTGCCCCTGTTGTTGCTCATGGTTGCGCTGCTTTCCGTGTCGCACGACGCACGGACGACCAGAGCCCGCACGGCGCAAGAGGGGGGTGGCTCCACCTCGGACCGGAGAGGGATGGCCTCGGCCAGGGGCGGTGTGACGAAGAGGGAAGAAAGGGGTGACAGACCGCACGACCGCTGCGTCGGCGGGCGATCACTCCGTGTGTGCGAGTGATGATAGCCCTATTCCTTTACCCTTCAAGATTGACCGGGGGGTAATGTTCCGAATCGGTGAATGCCTTGCTCTCACAGACTTTTGAGGTTGGAGAGCGCGTACGGGGAAACGCGGATCAGGACCGTGCAGAACCACACGTGCGAGGGAGGCAGCCCATGGCCGGCGAACCGATGGCCGACGACGCCTACCAGCCCACCGGGACCAACGAGGAGCAGGAGGACGCGAGCCCGCTCGACCTCCAGGACGCCCTCGACGAGCGGACCTACGACGACGTCCTCGACGAGGGCTACTCACCACCCGAGAAGCCCCTCGGCGTCACCCGGCACGGCACCACGGCCGCCGAGCAGCACGAGGGCGAGACCCTCGACGAACGGCTCGCCCAGGAGGCCCCGGAGCAGGCGCCGCCCGCCGACGCCGACCGCGCCGGACGTCTCGTCGCCCCCGACGAGGGCGCCCACTCCGACACCACGAAGGAGGAGGTCGCCACCGACGTGGGCATCGACGCGGGCGCCGCCGGCGCCGAGGAGGCAGCGGTGCACGTGATCGACGAACCGGACTAGGGCGTTTCTGATGGCTCTTGGACGGTGTCTCGGAGCCAGATGACGATCGCTGCCGCGGTCAGGGTGCCGTTGAAGATGTAGTCGCGTTTGT
>NZ_JBEYVC010000317.1:0-5048 GCF_040643855.1 Streptomyces sp. NPDC047072
GGGCGTCGAGGAGCGCGGGGCCGCCCGGGGCGCGGTCGAAGCGGGCCGCGGTCGAGGAGACCGCGGCGGCGACGGTCAGCAGGCCGGCGGCGGTGTGGGCGGCGCGCAGGCGGGCGACCAGCCGGCGGCCGTACCAGAAGCCGGGCCGGCCGAGCGCGGTGCGGCCGTTGTCCTCGGGGTCGTCGAGGGGATCGTCGTGGGGTACGGGCTGCTGGGACTCGTAGGCGCTCCAGGTGCGGTGGGACAGGTACCAGAGCAGGCCGACGAGGGCGGCCGGGACCACCGCGGCGAGGGCGAGGCGGCGGCCGGGGAGGCTCCACCAGCCGTCGTCCGAGACGGCGGGCGACAGGAAGCCCAGCCAGGAGTGCGCCTCGGCACACGCGCGCGTGCCCGCGCACTGCCAGGCCGCGAGGTCCAGGGCCACCTCGCAGGCGGCGGCGACCAGCAGCACGGTGAGGGTCAGGCCCGCGAGGCGTACCAGCAGCCCGTAGAACCGGACCGTGCGCTTGCGGCCGCGGGCGGAGGGGCGCATCCAGTGCGCGAGGTTGACGACCATGAAGGGCAGCAACAGCAGCCACAGGGCGCGGGTGCCGTTGCCGGAGGTGAGGTTGCACCAGACGTAGGCCTCGGGCACCGGCCCGGTGCGGCCGTCGTCCGGCCGGGACTCGGCGTCGACGTCGTCGGCGCGCCGGAAGACGGCCGCCGTGTCGTCGCCGGTGATCCGCACGGTGCGCGGATCGTCGAGCATCTTCTCGGGTGTGGTGCCGCCCACTCCGTGGACCAGGAGTTCCAGGGCGGTCCGGGATTCCGCGGGGCGGGCGGCCGAGCCGTTGACGCCCCCGATCGAGACACGTTCCACTGTTCGCACTTCCCCCGTGACGCGCTGTCGGCATCTGTTCGTGCGGGCACAAGGATCTCCGCTCGGCGCGTCGCGCACACCCCTCGTCACCGAATCTCCCCGAGACGTGTGACGGCGGGAGGGCGGGATGTCGCCGTGCTGACGTGCGCGTGAGCCGGCAGCCGGTGGCGCGGCCCGCCCCCGCGCGTGCGAGTATGGGACGTCCCCGTACCAGGTGCGCGCAAAATGTGCTCGTCGGAGCAGGTGTACGGGGGGTGTCGGACGGCCCCAGGCGAAAGGACCGGAGCGTACGTGAGTGAGAATCAGAACCTCCTCGCGGAGCAGCGCCGCTCCCTGATCCTGGACGAGGTCCGCCGACGCGGCGGTGTCCGGGTCAACGAGCTGACGCGCAAGCTCGGCGTGTCGGACATGACCGTGCGGCGCGATCTGGACGCGCTGGCCCGTCAGGGCGTGCTGGAGAAGGTGCACGGCGGCGCGGTCCCGGTGGTGGAGGCGAGCACCCACGAGCCCGGCTTCGAGGCCAAGTCCGGTCTGGAGCTGACCGCCAAGGAGGACATCGCGCGCTCCGCGGCGGAGCTGGTGGCGCCCGGTACGGCGATCGCGCTCTCGGGCGGTACGACGACCTACGCGCTGGCGCACCATCTGCTGGACGTGCCGGATCTGACCGTGGTCACCAACTCGGTGCGGGTCGCCGACGTCTTCCACGCGGCGCAGCGCACCACGGGCCCCCGTCAGGGCGCGGCCACGGTCGTGCTGACCGGCGGGGTGCGCACCCCGTCGGACTCGCTGGTGGGGCCGGTGGCCGACCAGGCGATCGGGGCGCTCCACTTCGACGTTCTCTTCCTCGGGGTGCACGGGATATCCGTCGAGGCGGGTCTGTCGACGCCGAACCTCGCGGAGGCGGAGACCAACCGGCGGCTGGTGCAGTCGGCGCGCCGGGTCGTGGTGGTGGCCGACCACACCAAGTGGGGCACGGTGGGCCTGAGTTCGTTCGCCTCCCTGGAGCAGGTCGACACGCTGGTGACGGACGCGGGGCTGCCGGGGGCGGCGCGCGCCGAGATCTCGGAGCATCTGCGGCGGCTGGTCGTGGCGGGTGAGCCGGGCGCGGCACAGACAGCTGACTGACTGTCAGCTAGGGTGACAACCTCCCGATCTCATCAGGAGGTTGTGTCCATGGCTCACCGACTTCGCGCGGTCGGGACCGAGTTCGTCGAGACCGCGCCCGTGCGCTTCGTCTTCACCCGGGAGATGTCCGCTCCGCCCGAGGCGGTCTACCGCGCGCTCGCCGAGGACGTGCCGGGCTGGGCCGAGTGGTTCGCGGCGGTGACCCGCGCCAAGGCCTCCGAGGACGGCAGCCGACGGGACATCCGGCTCAAGGGCGGCGGACGCTTCCTGGAGACGGTCGTCGTCGCCAAGGAACCCGAGGTGTACGCCTATCGCGTCGACGTGGGCAACGCGCCCGGCCTGCGCGCGCTCGTCGAGGAGTGGCGTCTCACTCCGTCCGGGACCGGCACCCATGTGCGGTGGACCTTCGCCGCGGACGGCAACGCACCCTGCCGGCTCGTCCTGAAGGCGGCCGGGGCGGGACTGGGACGCGCGTTCCGGGACGCCGTCGTCTCACTGGACCGGCGGCTCACCGGCTGACGGCCACACGCCCGTCTTCAGCAGGGCGGCGATAGCGGCGGTGTACGGCGCGATGTCCAGGCCCTGTTCGGCGAGCCACACGTCCGAGTAGTACTTGTCGAGGTAGCGGTCGCCGGGGTCGCAGAGCAGGGTGACCACGCTCCCCCGGCGCCCCTCGGCCACCATCTCGGCGACGATCTTCAGCGCGCTCCACAGGCCGGTGCCGGTCGAGCCGCCCGCCTTGCGGCCGATCGCCTGCTCCAGGGCGCGTACGGCGGCGACGCTGGCCGCGTCCGGGACCTTCATCATGCGGTCGATCGCGCCGGGCACGAAGCTCGGCTCCATGCGCGGGCGGCCGATGCCCTCGATACGGGAGCCGCAGTCGCAGGTGACGTCCGGATCGCCGGTGGTCCAGCCCTCGAAGAAGCAGGAGTTCTCCGGATCGGCCACACAGATGCGGGTGTCGTGCTGCATGTAGTGCACGTAGCGGGCGATGGTCGCCGAGGTGCCGCCGGTGCCGGCCGTGGCGACGATCCACGCGGGCTCCGGGAATCTCTCCAACTCCAGTTGGCGGAAGATGGATTCGGCGATGTTGTTGTTCCCGCGCCAGTCCGTGGCGCGTTCCGCGTAGGTGAACTGGTCCATGTAGTGGCCGCCGGTCTCCACCGCGAGGCGGGCGGACTCCTCGTACATCGTGCGCGGGTCGTCCACGAAGTGACATCGGCCGCCGTGGAACTCGATGAGGCGGATCTTCTCGGCGCTCGTCGTGCGCGGCATGACCGCGATGAAGGGCACGCCGATCAGCCCGGCGAAGTACGCCTCGGAGACGGCCGTCGAGCCGCTGGACGCCTCGATCACCGGGCGGCCGGGCCGGATCCAGCCATTGCACAGGCCGTAGAGGAAGAGCGAGCGGGCGAGGCGGTGTTTGAGACTGCCGGTCGGGTGGGTGGACTCGTCCTTGAGGTACAGGTCGATGCCCCACGCCTCGGGGAGCGGGAAGCGCAGGAGGTGGGTGTCGGCCGAGCGGTTGGCGTCGGCCTGGACCTTGCGGACGGCTTCTTTCAGCCAGCCGCGGTAGGCGGTGTCGCTGTGGTCGACGTCGAGGGTGTCGCCGGTCCGGGTCTGCTGGGGGGTGCTCACGGCGGGGCTCCTTCTGCTTCGCGCCGACGGCGGATCGCGCTGCCGACACCTCGATCATAGACAGCCGTAACACGCTTCTCACCTGCATAAACGCATCTTTGAGAGCCTCAAAGGCAGCCCTGGGGGCGGGGCCGGGTCCGCCTGGGGGCGCATTCGCGCGAGTGCTCCGGGCTCCGGTGCCGGGGGTGTCATGCGTACTGGTGCTCGACGCCCGTGGCGGGCAGACTGCACCGGACGGGACGGACGTCTCGGACGGGGGCGCACACTGGATCACGAGACGAGCCGGTTCCCGGCCCACGCGGGAGCCCGGGCCGGCACACAGAGGCGCGCGAGGGGGCGGGACGGCATGGCGGAGCCGGAGTTCACGGCTACGGGCGTGCGGATCGGGAAGAGGTTGCGCTCGCTCACCCGGGCCGGACAGGTCCGGATCAGCGACGGCAGGCTGGAGTTGCTCACCAGTTACGGCAGCGAGATCGACAGCGCGCCGGTGCAGGCGGTGCGTGCCTCCAAGCCCTGGTTCGCGTCCGACGACCGGGCGCTCGCGGACCTCAACGGCAACCGCTACCTGCTGACCCTGGGCGAGCACGATCCCGCTCCGGGTGAGCCCGGGCCGCCCGCGGCGCGGCGGTTCATCGAGGCGGTACGCCGGGCCTCCGGGCGCCGGGGCTGAGTCACCGCGAGTTGCGGTACCGCACCCCCTGCGTCACGCTGGTCTCACATCACTCTGGGTTTACCGGCGATTACGCTGCGAACCAGCCGCCGGGCACGACAGCAGGCGGCCACTTTCAGTCAGGCACCTGCTGGATCGATCCGAACTCCGTGTTCTTCCGGACCTTCTCGTCGGGGAGTCGCAGCCGTGATCAGTCATCCGAGCAGGCACTGCACGGTGGAGCTCCAAGCCCTGCCGTCGCGGATCGGCCAGGTCCGCAGAATCCTTTCAGCGCACTTGCGCTACTGGCATCTGGATCCCCTCATAGACCGGGCGGCGCTCGGTGTGACGGAGCTGTTGACCAACGTCCACCGCCATGCGCAGCCCGACAAGACGTGCACCGTGGAGATCGAGCTGCTGCTCGACCGTCTGACGGTCTCGGTGCGCGACCACGACCCGCGTCTGCCGGTCGTGACCGACATCGACGACAGTGAGCCGCTCGCCACGTGCGGGCGGGGCCTCGCGATGGTCGCCGCGGTCAGCGAGAGCTGGGGCGTGCGGCCGGACGGCGAGTCGGGCAAGGTCGTGTGGTTCACGCTGCCGACGCCCGTTCCCGCGCGGTCGAGCGGTACGCGTCCGCCGCGACGGGCGGTCGCGGAGAAGCCCGCGCTGACGTTCACCGAGGTCGAGTCGCGCCGGGCCGGACACGCCCCCGCCCGGTCGGCCGTTGCCGGCGGTCCCGGCGGGGTCCTGGGTGCGGTCCGGCGGGCGCCCCCC
>NZ_JBEYVC010000318.1:0-5012 GCF_040643855.1 Streptomyces sp. NPDC047072
GGTCGGCCCGCAAGGGGTTCTTCCTCCGGGCGGAGACCGCGCTCGACGCCCGTCGCCCGTCGCCCGTCGCCCGTCGCCCGTCGCCCGTCGCCCGTCGCCCGTCGCGCAAGTGTCCCTCCATGCTACCGGCCGCGACTTGTCATGTACGGCGTTTTCGCAGATCGGTGGGCCTGTGCGGGCCCGGCCCGGGGATGGTACCCGGGCCCGTGAACTCCTCCGCGTGATGCGGACATGCAGAATACGTGCCATGACTGAGTGGCTCGTCGCACTGCTCGCGGCGTTCGTCGGAGCCGGTGCCGCCCTCGCCGGGAGCGTGATCGCGGCGCGGAGCACCCGGGCGGCCGGGGAGCGGCAGGCCGAGGCCGCCCTGCACGCGCTGCGGCTCTCCGTCGCCGAGCAGCGCGCCGCACGCGTCCACGACCAGCGTCGTCAGGCCTACGTCCGTTTCCTGGAGGCGGCCGACGCGGTCGTCGTCACCCGCAGGACCGGCGAGGGGCAGCCCGGCGACGTACCCGACCTGCACCGGGCCCACAGCGTCGTGGCCCTGGAGGGCCCGGAGGGACCCGCGGCGGCGGCGCGTGTGCTCATGGACCGGCTGCGTGTCCGCTCGACCCCCGACGAGCTCGACGCCGCACGCGACGGCTTCGTCGAGGCCGCGCGAGCCGCGCTGGACGGTGTCTGACCGCCTGGCCTTCGGCGGATCCTCCGAACCTCCGGCCGGGGGTCTGGACGTTTCGACCGGGCATGACCTTCCGGTCGGCATGGGAGAATGAAGTACGTGCTCTTTCCCCCTGGCTGACCTGTCCGGGGGCCACCTCTGATCGACTGGGATGTGCAGCACGTGCGTTTCCTCAACGACATCCAGCCCCCGTACGACCTGACGTACGACGACGTGTTCATGGTCCCGAGCCGCAGCGCGGTCGGTTCCCGGCAGGGCGTGGACCTCGGCTCCCCGGACGGCACGGGGACCACGATCCCGCTGGTCGTCGCCAACATGACCGCCATCGCCGGGCGCCGGATGGCGGAGACCATGGCCCGGCGCGGTGGCCTCGTCGTCATTCCGCAGGACATCCCGATCGAGGTCGTCACCGAGGTCGTCGCCTGGGTGAAGAGCCGTCACCACGTCCTGGACACCCCGATCGTGCTGGCCCCGCACCAGACCGTCGCCGACGCGCTGGCCCTGCTGCCCAAGCGCGCGCACAACGCGGGTGTCGTCGTCGACGAGGACCGGCGGCCCGTCGGTGTCGTCACGGACCAGGACCTGACCGGTGTCGACCGCTTCACGCAGCTCGAGGTCGTGATGTCCCGGGACCTGGTCCTGCTGGACGCCGACATCGATCCCCGCGAGGCCTTCAACCGGCTCGACGCGGCCAACCGGCGGTACGCGCCCGCCGTCGACAAGGACGGCCGCCTCGCCGGCATCCTCACCCGCAAGGGCGCGCTGCGCGCCACGCTGTACACCCCGGCCGTCGACGCGCGGGGGAGGCTGCGGATCGCCGCGGCCGTCGGTATCAACGGCGATGTCGCGGGCAAGGCCAAGCAGCTGCTCGACGCGGGCGTCGACACGCTCGTCATCGACACGGCGCACGGCCACCAGGAGTCGATGATCGCCGCGATCAGGACGGTCCGGGCGCTGGACCCGCAGGTCCCGATCGTGGCCGGCAACATCGTGGCCGCCGAGGGTGTGCGGGATCTGATCGAGGCCGGTGCCGACATCATCAAGGTCGGGGTCGGACCGGGTGCGATGTGTACGACCCGGATGATGACCGGGGTCGGGCGGCCGCAGTTCTCCGCCGTGCTGGAGTGCGCGGCCGAGGCGAGGAAGTACGGCAAGCACGTCTGGGCCGACGGCGGGGTCCGGCACCCGCGCGACGTCGCGATGGCGCTGGCCGCCGGGGCGTCCAACGTGATGATCGGGTCGTGGTTCGCGGGGACGTACGAGTCGCCGGGCGACCTCCAGCAGGATGCCAGCGGGCGGTTCTACAAGGAGTCGTTCGGCATGGCGTCGGCGCGTGCGGTGCGCAACCGTACGTCCGACGAGTCGTCGTACGACCGGGCCCGCAAGGCGCTGTTCGAGGAGGGCATCTCCACCTCCCGGATGTTCCTGGACCCGGCCCGTCCGGGCGTCGAGGACCTGATCGACTCGATCATCGCGGGCGTCCGCTCCTCCTGCACCTACGCCGGCGCGAACTCCCTGGCGGAGTTCGCCGAGAAGGCGGTCGTCGGCATCCAGAGCGCGGCGGGCTACGCGGAGGGCAAGCCCCTGCACGCCAGCTGGAGCTAGACGCTCCGCTACCTGGACCGCCTCGGGGTGTCAGGGAACCTTGACGTCAAGGTGGCTTGACGTCAGCCTGGGGAGATGACGACACCGGAGAACGTCGAGCCGCAGTACACCCTGGCCACCGCCGTGGCCCGGCTGGACGAGCTGCGTATCCGTGAGTCCATGGCCGTCGAGGCGCCCGACCGTGCCGAGCTGCTCGAACTGCTGGCGCTCAGTGAGGTCGTGGCGCGGAAGGCGGCCTACGGGCGGCAGCTCACCGTCCGGGCCGCGCGGGAGGCCGGGGCCTCCTGGTCGCAGATCGGGGCCGCGCTCGGCACCAGCAAGCAGGCCGCGTGGGAGGCCCACACCCGCTGGATCGACGCCCAGGAGGCGGCGTACGGCACACCCGGGCAGATGGGGTTCGACGAGACCGACGCGGCCGAGGCGCGGGCGGTCGCGGGGGAGCCGGAGGAGCGGTGACGGGGTGGCGCGGGGCGTCCACGGCGGCGTACGCAACGAACCACCGCCGATCCCCGGGGAACGCAACGATCTTGCGAGGGCCCGCAAGGTTGCCGCATTACGACTGTGACGTCCTGGCTCGTAGGGTGCTGCGCTGTACCACCCGCAGCGACGAAGGAGTCAGCGCGTGCTCGACCAAGGCGCACCCCCGCACCACCCCGCCCCGAAGACATCCGCGTCCCAGGGGCTCGGCGCGCGCCTGATGCGTCGCAAGCCCGTGGAACGCCTGGTCGCCGAGGGCGGTCAGGGCGAGGGAGGAGCACTCAGGCGCACGCTCGGACTCTGGCAGCTCACGATGATCAGCATCGGCGCCACCCTCGGCACCGGCATCTTCGTCGTCCTCGGCGAGGCGGTCCCCAAGGCCGGCCCGGCCGTCACCCTCTCCTTCGTGATCGCCGGGCTCACCGCCCTCTTCTCGGCCCTCTCCTACGCCGAACTCGCCGGCACCATCCCGGTCGCCGGTTCCTCGTACTCGTACGCGTACGCAACCATGGGCGAACTGATCGCCTGGGTCTGCGGCTGGTGCCTGCTCCTGGAGTACGGCGTCTCGGTCGCCGCCGTGGCGGTCGGCTGGGGCGAGTACCTGAACGAGCTGCTCGACGGGACGATCGGCGTCACGATCCCGGACGCGCTGTCGGCCCCGCCCGGGGACGGCGGGATATTCAACCTCCCGGCGCTGATCGTCGTCCTGCTGGCGATGGCGTTCCTGCTGGGCGGGGCCCGGGAGTCGGCGCGCGCCAACACCGTCATGGTCGTCGTGAAGATCGCCGCGCTCGTGCTGTTCTGCGCGATCGGCGTGCAGGGCTTCCGCTCGGGCAACTACGCGCACTTCATGCCGCTCGGGATGGCCGGGGTCAGCGCGGCCGGGGCGACGCTCTTCTTCTCGTACATCGGCTTCGACGCCGCCTCCACCGCCGGTGAGGAGGCGAAGGACGCGCAGCGGGACCTGCCCCGCGCGATCATGCTCTCCCTGGTGATCGTCACCGCGCTGTACGTCCTGGTCGCAGCCGTCGCCGTCGGGGCGCGGCCCTGGCGGACGTTCGACGACTCCGAGGCCGCGCTCGCCCAGATCATGCGGGAGGTCACCGGGCAGTCCTTCTGGGGGACGCTCCTGGCGTTCTGCGCGGTCGTCGCCATCGCGAGCGTGGTGTTGACCGTCCTCTACGGCCAGACGCGCATCCTCTTCGCGATGGCGCGGGACGGACTCGTGCCGAAGGTGTTCGCGCGGGTGGACGCGAGGACGGGCGCGCCCCGGGCCAACACGGTGATCGTGTCCCTGTTCTGCGGGGTGCTCGCGGCGGCGATCCCGCTGGGGCAGCTCGCGGACGCCACGAGCATCGGCACGCTGTTCGCGTTCGCGCTGGTCAACGTGGCCGTCGTGGTGCTGCGGCGGACCCGGCCGGAGATGCCGCGGACCTTCCGGGTGCCGCTGTCGCCGGTACTGCCCGCGCTGGGGCTCGGGTTCTGTCTGTGGATGATGGGCAGCCTCGCCGCCGTCACCTGGGTGGTCTTCGGGGTCTGGATGGCCGTGGGGCTCGTGTTCTACTTCGGGTACGGCCACCGCCGGTCCCGACTCGCACGCACCACTTGAAAGCCTCACTGTGCTGAACGACCTCGACGAACGCATCGTGCACGCCCTCGCGGAGGACGCGCGTCGCTCCTACGCGGACATCGGGCAGCTGGTCGGGCTGTCCGCGCCGGCCGTGAAACGGCGGGTGGACCGGTTGCGGGCGAGCGGGGCGATCACGGGGTTCACGGTGCGGGTGGATCCGGCGGCGCTGGGGTGGGAGACCGAGGGGTTCGTCGAGATCTACTGCCGGCACAACACGTCTCCGGAGACGATTCGGCGGGGGTTGGAGCGGTATCAGGAGGTCGTGGCGGCGTCTACGGTCACGGGTGACGCGGATGCGGTGGTGCAGGTTTTCGCCTCTGACATGCGGCACTTCGAGCGGGTGCTGGAGCGGATCGCGGGGGAGCCGTTCGTGGAGCGGACCAAGTCGGTGCTGGTGCTGTCGCCGTTGCTGCGGAGGTTCTCTTCGGGGGCGCCGGGGTAGGGGGCGGGGGTGCCGGTGCGTTGCCGGGTGCGGGCGCGTCGTGGCCGTTCGCGCAGTTCCCCGCGCCCCTAAAAAACACTCCAGCTGAGGTGCCGGACGGCGATGACCGTGACGTTCACCAGCTGACTGAACGTGCCGAAGACGAAGTTGACCGTCACGAGCGCCGGAACCGTCAGCAC
>NZ_JBEYVC010000319.1:0-4967 GCF_040643855.1 Streptomyces sp. NPDC047072
TCGCCACGGACGTCGGCATCGACGGCGCCGCCGCCTCCGCCGAGGAGGCCGCGATTGACCACCGGCCCGGACACCGCTGCGTCCGACGTGCTCGACACCGGAACCTACGAGGTGCTCCGCGACCGCCTCACCGCGCAGGCCGCCGAACTCGCCCGCCGCGCCGAGGCGCTCAACGCCCGCCGCGTCGAGGAATTCGGCTCCACCCGGCTGGAGTTGGCAGGCACCGAACGGCTGCGCACCGAGCACTCCTGCGTGCCCCGGGACATCGTCGCGGTCGGCGACCTCCTGCTCTTCGGTCACCACGTCTTCCTCGACCAGAAGCCGCAGACGACGGTCGGCGACGTGTTCACACTGCACGACCGCGACCTGAACCGGCTGCCTGACGGCGCGGTGCCCGGCCTGCTCGACAACCCCGTGTTCGTGAAGGAGTTCGCCGCCCTTCACCGCTACTTCCGCCAGGCCCGCCTCCGCCGGCTCCGCCGGGTCGACGGCAAGCTGCTGGCGGTCTTCCGGACCGGCGAGAAGGCGGGCGACATCCGTGTTCTGCGCTGGGCCGTCACCGAGGACGGCCAGGTGTCCTTCCTGGACGCGCGCGGCGACCGCGACCACGTCTTCCCCTCCTCCCACGACGTCGACTGGACGCGGACGGGCCGCGAGGACCACGTCCTGGGCCGCCACCCGCACGTCTCCGTCGCGCGCGAGATGTTCGTCGCCACCGTCGGCGGCGCCCTCACCGTCAAGGTCGAGAACAACACCGAGACCGGCGAGGGCATTTACTCCGAGCCCGTCGACGAGCCCCTCCAGTCCCTCGCGGACGCGGACATCGCGTACGCCCGCGTGGGCCCGCTGATCCTGCTGCGGATCCGCCCCTACAAGGAGGACACCGACCGGTACCTGGTCTTCCACACCCTTACCCGGACCGTCGTCCGCCTCGACGCCATCGGCCGGGCCTGCCGACGCCTTCCCGAGGACCAGGGCATCGTGTTCCCGGGTGGCTACTGCCTGGCCGACGGCTCCCACAAGACGTACGAACTCGACACCGCGGGGCTGGAGTTCGAGCGCGAGATCCGCTCGCCCGACGGCGAGGACGTGCTGTACGTGTTCCACTCACAGGGGGAGGGACGCAGTCTGCTGCTGTCGTACAACATGATCCGCAAGGAGGTCACCACCCCGCTCTCCTGCCTCGGCTGGGCCCTCTTCGGCGACGGCACGCTCACCATCCTGCGCGCCGACAACGACGAGCCGCAGCGCGTGCACCCGGTCCAGCTGTGGAACTCCCCGTACGTCTCCGACACTTACGCGGCGACCCGGCCGCTGGGCTCCGGTCCGCTGGCCCGGGTCGGCAACACCGACCTCGTGCGCGGCATCTCCGACTGCCTCTCCCTCGCCCGCACCGTCACCGAGACCGAGCCGACGAGCGAGATCTACGACGCTCTGCTCGCCGAATGCGTACGCGTCGCCGACTCCCACCACTGGCTGGGCGATCCGGAACTCGGCGACCTGTACGGGCCGTTGACGCAGGTGCGGGCGACGGCCCAGCAGGTGCTGTCCGAGTTCGAGACCGTCCAGGCCCTCACCCGCCAGGCCGCCGACGCGCTCGCCGAGGCCGAGGCCCGGGTCGCCCAGGTCGTACGGCGGTTGCGCGGCGAGGCTCCGCGGGGTACCGCCGACTGGGTCGAGGGACTGACCGAACTCCGCCGAGCCCAGGGGCACTTGCTCACTCTCAAGGACCTGCGGTACGCCGACACCGCACGCATCGACCACCTCGCCACCGGAACCGAGGTCGACCTCGCCCGGTTCGGGCAGCGGGCCGTCGCCCACCTGGCCCGCGAGGACGCCTTCACCGGCTACCAGGCAGACATCGAACGGGTCGTCACCGACGCCGGGACGATCACCACCGTGGCGGAGGCGGCACCCGTCGCCGCCCGGATCGACGAACTCGCCGACGGGCTGGGCACGGTGAGCGAGGTCGTCGCCGGTCTCGACATCGCGGACGCCACCGTCCGTACGGCCGTACTGGAGCGGATCGCCGGGGTGATGGGCGGCGTCAACCGTGCCCGTGCCACGCTCGACGGCAGGCGTCGCGCACTCCTCGACCGTGAGGGACGCGCCGAGTTCGCCGCGGAGTTCGCCCTGCTCGGCCAGACGGTCACCGGCGCGCTCGCCGTCGCCGACAGCCCGGACACCTGCGACGAGCAACTGGCCCGGATGCTCGTACACGTGGAGAACCTGGAGTCCCGATTCGCCGAGTTCGACGACTTCCTCGGCGCGCTCGCGGACAAGCGCGACGAGGTCCACGAGGCGTTCTCCGCACGGAGGCAGACCCTCGCCGACGCCCGCGCCCGCCGCGCCGAACGCCTCGCCGACTCGGCGGCCCGCGTGCTCAGGACAGTCGCCCGCCGCGCCGGCAGCCTTCCCGACGCGGACGCTCTCGCCACCTACTTCACCTCCGACCCGATGCCGGCCAAGGTCCGCCGCGTCGCCGACGAACTGCGCGAACTCGGCGACCAGGTAAGGGCGGAGGAACTGGACGGCCGCCTGAAGGCCGCCCGCCAGGAGGCACTGCGCGCCCTGCGCGACCGCACCGACCTGTACGCCGACGACGGCCGCACCCTGCGCCTCGGCGCCCACCGCTTCGCCGTCAACACCCAGCCCCTTGACCTCACCCTCGTCCCGCACGGCGACGGCCTCGCCTTCGCGGTCACCGGCACCGACTACCGCGTACCGGTGACCGACCCCGACTTCACCGCGACCCGCCCGTACTGGGAACGCCCCCTGCCGTCGGAGTCCCCGGCGGTCTACCGGGCCGAACACCTCGCCGCCCGGCTGCTGGAGGAGCACGGCCCGCAGACGCTCGCGGACGCCGACCTGCCCGAACTCGTGCGGCAGGCCGCGGACACCGCCTACGACGAGGGCTACGAACGCGGTGTCCACGACCACGACACGGTCCGCATCCTCACCAGCCTCCTGCGGCTGTACGACACCGCGGGCACCCTGCGCCACGAACCCGCCGCCCGAGCCGCGGCCCAGTTGTTCTGGACCCACACCGCGACCGTCGACGCGCGACGGGACTGGCAGCGGCGCGCCGTCTCACTGGCCCGCGCCAGAGACACCTTCGGCCTCGCACCCGCCATCGACGACCTGCGCGCGGAGCTGGCGGAGGCCATCGGCGACGAAGGCGCCGCCGCGTACCTCTTCGAGGAGCTGACCGGCGGACCCGACGGCTTCGTCCTCAGCGCCGGCACGCGCACCCTGCTCGACAAGTTCCGCCGCACGGTGGGCACTTCGGCCTACGACGACGACCTCGCCGCCCTCGGTGACCTCTCTGCCCGGCGCCAGCTCGTCGAAGCCTGGCTCACCTCGTACACCGCCTCCACCGGCACGGACGTCCCACCCGGCGATCTCGCCGAGGCGGTGGCCGCCGAGCTCTGCCCCGACCTGGTCCGCTACGAGTCCGACGCACCTCTGACAGAGACGGTCGAAGGACTGCTGGGTGTCCATCCCCGCATCACCGACCGGTCACTTCCCGTGCGAATCGATGAACTCCTCGCCCGCACAAGGGCGTTCCGCACCCACGACGTCCCCGGCCACCGCGCCTACCAGCGTCGCCGTACAGAGCTCGCGGCGGCCGAACACGCCCGGCTCCGGCTCGACGAACTCCGGCCACGGGTCATGTCGGCCTTCGTACGCGGCAGGATCGTCGACGAGGTCTACCTCCCTCTCGTCGGTGACAGCCTGGCCAAGCAACTCGGCACCACGGGCGAGACGAAGCACACCGACACCGGCGGGCTGCTCCTGCTCATCTCCCCGCCCGGTTACGGCAAGACGACGTTGATGGAGTACGTCGCCGACCGCCTCGGCCTGCTTCTCGTCAAGGTCGACGGCCCCGCGCTCGGCCACGGTGTCACCTCTCTCGACCCGGCCGAGGCCCCGAACGCCACCGCCCGCCAGGAGGTCGAGAAGATCAACTTCGCGCTGGAGGCAGGGAACAACACGCTCCTCTACCTCGACGACATCCAGCACACCTCGACCGAACTCCTCCAGAAGTTCATCCCGCTGTGCGACGCCACCCGCCGCATCGAGGGGGTACGCGACGGAAAGCCCCGGACCTACGACCTGCGGGGCAAGCGCTTCGCCGTCTGCATGGCCGGCAACCCCTACACCGAGTCCGGCACCCGCTTCCGTGTCCCCGACATGCTCGCCAACCGCGCCGATGTCTGGAACCTCGGTGACGTCCTCACCGGCAAGGAGGATGCTTTCGCGCTCAGCTTCGTCGAGAACGCCCTCACCTCCCACCCGGTGCTCGCGCCGCTCGCCGGCCGCGACCGCACCGACCTCGACCTGCTGGTCCGCCTCGCGGAGAACGACCCCACGGCCCGCGCGGACCGCCTGACGCACCCCTACGCACCGGCCGAGGTGGAACGGATTTTGGCCGTACTGCGGCACGTGCTCACCGCCCGCGAGACCGTCCTCGCGGTCAACGCCGCCTACATCGCCTCGGCCGCCCAGACCGACGCGACCCGCACCGAACCGCCGTTCCGGCTCCAGGGCTCCTACCGGACCATGAACAGGATCGTCCAGCGCATCCAGCCCGTCATGAACGACACCGAGCTGGCCGCGCTGGTCGAGGACCAGTACACGGCCGAGGCCCAGACCCTCACCACGGGCGCGGAGGCCAACCTGCTGAAGCTGGCCGAACTGCGCGGCACCCTGACGGCCGAACAGGCCCGCCGCTGGGCAGACTTGAAAGCGTCCTACGTCCGCACCCAAACCCTCGGCGGTCCGGGCGGCCACCCCGAACTCCAGTGCTCCAACGCCGCAGCAGCCGGGAAAGGCCTCGCCCGGCTCGTACGACCTCCTCCAGCGGCAGATGGAACAGGACCTCGGTGCGGGCCCCGGCGCCGATGTCCAAATGACGGCCGCCGTGCCGGGAGCCGACCGCCTCCCCGAACTCCTCCCGATCCGCT
>NZ_JBEYVC010000320.1:0-4950 GCF_040643855.1 Streptomyces sp. NPDC047072
AACTGGAGTCCATCAGAGCGATCGGCATGCGAGGACCGCACGCGGATTACACCTCCTCCCCCGAGGAGTGGGAAAGGCACCGACGAGGTGTCAGACCTCCACCACGACCGGCAGGATCATCGGCCTGCGGCGATACGTGTCGGAGACCCACTTGCCGAGGGTCCGACGGACGAGCTGTTGCAGCTGGTGGGGCTCCACCACGCCGTCCTGCGCCGAGCGTTCCAGGACCTCGGTGATCCTCGGGATCACGTCGCCGAACGCCGAGTCCTCGATGCCCGAGCCGCGCGCCTGGATGTGCGGGCCACCGGTGATCTTGCCTGTGGACGAGTCCAGGACCAGGAAGACCGAGATGATGCCCTCGTCGCCGAGGATCTTGCGGTCCTTGAGGGCCGGTTCACCGACATCGCCGACCGAGAGCCCGTCGACGTAGACGTAACCCGCCTGGACCTTGCCGGAGATCTTCGCCTTGCCCTCGACGAGGTCGACGACGACGCCGTCCTCGGCGATGACGATCCGGTCGTGCGGGACGCCGGTGAGGGCGCCCAGCTCGGCGTTGGCCCGCAGGTGGCGCCATTCGCCGTGGACCGGCATCAGGTTCCGGGGCCGGCAGATGTTGTAGAAGTACAGGAGCTCGCCCGCGGACGCGTGGCCCGAGACGTGCACCTTGGCGTTGCCCTTGTGGACGACGTTGGCGCCCCAGCGGGTCAGGCCGTTGATCACGCGGTAGACCGCGTTCTCGTTGCCCGGGATCAGGGACGACGCCAGGATCACGGTGTCGCCGTTGACGATCCGGATCTGGTGGTCGCGGTTGGCCATCCGGGACAGGGCCGCCATCGGTTCGCCCTGCGAGCCCGTGCAGACCAGGACGATCTCGTGGTCCGGGAGGTCGTCGAGCGTCTTGACGTCGACCACCAGGCCCGGGGGGACCTTCAGATAGCCGAGGTCCCGGGCGATGCCCATGTTGCGGACCATCGAGCGGCCGACGAAGGCGACCCTGCGGCCGTACTCGTGGGCGGCGTCCAAGATTTGCTGGATGCGGTGGACGTGGCTGGCGAAGCTCGCCACGATGATCCGCTTGCGGGCGCCGGCGAAGACCTGCCGCAGGACGTTGGAGATGTCCTTCTCCGGCGGGACGAAGCCCGGGACCTCCGCGTTCGTGGAGTCCGCCAGGAGGAGGTCGATGCCCTCCTCGCTCAGGCGGGCGAACGCGTGCAGGTCCGTGAGCCGGCCGTCCAGCGGGAGCTGGTCCATCTTGAAGTCGCCGGTGTGGACCACCATGCCGGCCGGGGTGCGGATGGCGACGGCCAGGGCGTCCGGGATGGAGTGGTTGACCGCGACGAACTCGCAGTCGAAGGGGCCGATGCGCTCGCGGTGCCCCTCCGCCACCTCAAGGGTGTACGGGCGGATGCGGTGCTCCTGGAGCTTGGCCTCGATGAGCGCGAGGGTCAGCTTGGAGCCGATCAGGGGGATGTCCGGCTTCTCGCGGAGGAGGAAGGGGACACCGCCGATGTGGTCCTCGTGGCCGTGGGTGAGGACGATGCCCTCGATGTCGTCGAGGCGGTCCCGGATGGACGAGAAGTCCGGCAGGATCAGGTCGATCCCGGGCTGCTCCTCCTCGGGGAAGAGCACGCCGCAGTCGACGATCAGCAGGCGGCCTCCGTACTCGAAGACCGTCATGTTCCGGCCGATCTCGCCGAGGCCGCCGAGTGGCGTGACCCGCAGGCCGCCCTCGGGGAGCGGCGGGGGCGGGCTCAGTTCAGGATGCGGATGACTCAAAAGACTCTCCTCACCACGCACGCCACGTACCGGTGGGGCACATGGCGTGCGTGACGTTCGTGCGTGTAGCAGTTGTCGTTGTGGTGTGCGGGCACCGGTGGCCCGCGTATTCAGTTGTTGAGTCTGGTTGCGCGCCCGGCGCGCGAAGTCTGGTGTTAGAGCTGTACCCCGCCTGCGGCAAGATCGATCTTGAGCTGCTCGATCTCCTCCGGAGTGAGTTCGACCATGGGGGCGCGCAGTGGTCCGGCGGGCAACCCCTGGAGGGCGAGCGCGGCCTTGGTGGTCATGACGCCCTGGGTGCGGAACATGCCCGTGTAGACCGGGAGCAGCTTCTGGTGGATCTCGGTGGCCTTCTGGACGTCACCGGAGGTGAACGCCTCGACGAGGGCGCGCAGGTCGGGCGTGACCACATGGCCGACGACCGAGACGAAGCCGACCGCGCCCACGGAGAGCAGCGGGAGGTTCAGCATGTCGTCGCCGGAGTACCAGGCGAGGCCGGCGCGGGCGATGGCCCAGCTCGCGCGGCCCAGGTCGCCCTTGGCGTCCTTGTTGGCGACGATCCGGGGGTGCGCCGCGAGCCGGACGAGCGTCTCGGTGTTGATCGGGACGCCGCTGCGGCCGGGGATGTCGTAGAGCATGACGGGCAGCCCTGCGGCGTCGGCGACGGCCGTGAAGTGCCGGTACAGGCCCTCCTGCGGGGGCTTGTTGTAGTACGGCGTGACGACCAGGAGGCCGTGGGCGCCGACGCGCTCGGCTTCGCGGGCCAGCTCGATGCTGTGGTGGGTGTCGTTGGTGCCGACTCCGGCGACCACGTGGGCGCGGTCTCCGACGGCTTCCAGGACCGCGCGTACGAGGTCCGATTTCTCCGCATCGCTGGTGGTGGGGGACTCGCCGGTGGTGCCGTTGACGATCAGGCCGTCGTTGCCTGCGTCCACCAGGTGGGTGGCGAGCCGCTGTGCGCCGTCGAGGTCGAGTGCGCCGTCCGCCGTGAACGGCGTGACCATGGCGGTGAGGACCCGCCCGAAGGGGGTCTGCGGAGTGGAGGTCGGAGCCATGGCATACACGCTACTCGGTGCTCATCGCACGGTCTGCCCTCGGGGGCTGGGAAAAGTCATGACAAAGGTGGAGCCCGGCACTGCCTGCTCGGGGGTTCAAGCAGTGCCGGGTCCGTTTGATCAGGCTAGATGAACTTCTCTAAATGCCGCAATACGGACACTTCGCACGGTGGATCCGCACATCTGTGCCCTACCGGGAAACAGGCGTCCGTTACGGCGCCACACGGCCGTTCGCATTGAAGGCGGCGTAGGTGAGCGGCATGAGCTTCGCCCACTCCGCCTCCATCTTCTCGCCGACCATCTCGATCTCCCGCTGCGGGAAGGACGGCACCTTCGCCAGCTCGTGCTGGGTACGCAGTCCGAGGAAGTGCATCAGCGAGCGGGCGTTGCAGGTGGCGTACATCGAGGAGAACAGCCCGACGGGCAGGACCGAACGGGCGACCTCGCGGGCGACACCGGCGGCGAGCATCTCCTGGTAGGCCTCGTAGGCCTGACGGTAGGAGTCCTCCATGCTGCGGGTGACCAGCTCCTGCTGGGCTTCCGTGCCCTCGACGAAGACGTACTTGCCGGGGCGGCCCTCCTGGACGAGCTTGCGGTCCGCGCCGGGGACGTAGAAGACGGGCTGGAGCTCGCGGTAGCGACCGCTCTCCTCGTTGTAGGACCAGCCCACCCTGTGGCGCATGAACTCGCGGAAGACCAGGATCGGGGCGCTGATGAAGAAGGTCATGGAGTTGTGCTCGAAGGGGCTGCCGTGGCGGTCGCGCATCAGGTAGTTGATGAGGCCCTTGGAGCGCTCGGGGTCCTTCTGGAGCTCCTCCAGGGACTGTTCGCCGGCCGTGGAGACGCGGGCGGCCCACAGCACGTCCGAGTCGGCGGCGCTGTGCTTGACCAGCTCGACGGTGACGTCGCTGCGGAAGCTGGGCTTCAGGTCGTCGGCGGGGGTGTCGGTCACGGCTCGGAGGGTCCTTCCATCACGTCTCTCGGGCGGCGACCACTCTACGCGTCAACCGATTTGGCAATGGTGGGCACCATTTGCGGTACTCGCTCGTCTGTACAGACAGGAGTTACCCGTTCGATCTCCGAAGGGAGATGCACCTCCATGTTGCGTCGGCGCGAGCCCATACCGTTCGCCTTTCTCGCCGAAGCCGACAGGTTCCGCAGCAATGTCGCTCCCCCGCCCCGGGAGCGGGCGTCCCTCGGCCAGATGGCCGGGCGCTGGCTCTTCGGGCTGACCGTCGTCGCCGGACTCGTGGGTTCCCTGGTCCTCGGGATGCCGGCGCTGTCGACCCCCTCCTCGACCCCGACTCAGCAGTCCCAGGCCTCTCACGGAAACTGACGCCATCCGGCCCCCGGTTGTGGCTGACAGGGGCCTCGGCGGATAGCCTCACCGGCACAGCCAAGCCCGGATCGAGTGAGGACCCGCCGTGCCCCTGCCCTTCCTGACGGCCGACCGCGCATTCGAGACGACGGAAGACATCGCGCTGCCGTTCGACGACCGCGACCACTGGCGGCGGCCCTACCGGCCCGGCCCGTGGCGGGTGGGTGCCGCGGCGCTCCTGCTGCTGCTCGCCTCGTACGTGCTGTTCGCGGCGGTGATCATCGCGCTGACCGACTCCGTGTCCGAGGCCGGCGTCATCCTCGTGGTCACGGTGGCCGTCATCCTCGTCGCGCTGCGGCTGTTGCGCGTGGGTGTGTGGGTGAGCGCCCGCGGGCTGCGCAGGGTGGGGTTCCTCCTCACCCGTACGGTGCCCTGGGAGCAGGTCGTCGCCGTCCGCACCCAGCAGCAGCCGGTCCGCTGGCTGGGGCTGCCGCGCACGGTGCAGGGACAGGCGCTGCTCGTCGTACGGCGGGATCGGGCGCCGGAGGACGTGCCGCCGCTGCTGACCACGCACAACGCGGACTTCCTGGCGCGGCCGGAGGCGTTCGACCGGGCTGCGGACGCGGTCGAGGCGTGGGGCGCGGAGTACGGGCGGGGCTGACACACCCCGAACAGATGATGACGGTGGGGCCGGTCCGCACAAGCTGCGGACAGGGCACCGCTACCATGGCGAAGTACGTGTCCGAGGGGGTGGACGTGCTGGTCGTGACCTGCACGGGCGGGGAGCGCGGCTCCATCCTC
>NZ_JBEYVC010000321.1:0-4831 GCF_040643855.1 Streptomyces sp. NPDC047072
CGTGTGGGTCAAACTGGCCCGCTGCTGTACGCCCGTCCCCGGCGACCCGATCATCGGCTTCAGCGGCGACGGCTCGTACGACAGCGACCAGGTCCGGGCCGCTCCGCGTGCGCGGGCTACCCGCGTCGCGCCGTGACGCGTGCGGCCAGCAGTCCCAGCAGCTGTACGGCCTCACGGACCAGCCGTCGCCAGGCCCCCGGCACCGTGGGCCGCACCGCCTGGACACCGCTCGATGTGACCCGCAGGGCGAGCGGCAGCGGGTGGAACCGGGGCTCGCTCGCCTCCGGCGCCGGCGTCAGGGCGACCCGCCACTCCGCTCCCCGGAGGGTGTCGACCGGCAGCGCGGCATCGAGCACCGCCGTGGCACCCCGCGGCGAGAGCCTGCCGGTCACGTCGACGGACGCGGCGCCCGAGACCCGCGCGAGCCGCAGCAGCACCGGCGTCTCCTCGGGAACGTGCAGCGGCACGGGTACGTCGATGCGGTCCCCGGAGCAGGTGACCTGGCCGGGGACGAGCCGGCCGAACCCCAGACGCTTGCCCGCCTTGTCGACGTCCAGGGCGAAACTGCCCTGCCGGGCCGTCCAGTACGGCAGCACCACCCGGCCGCCTACGACCCCGGCGGCCTCGGCCGAACTCCCCTTGACCGGCACCGGACCCAGCCGGCACTCCTTGGTCCAGCCGCCGAGCTTGACGCGGACGAACGCGTCCCACAGCCCGGCGCCCGGCGGGGTGCCGCCGGCCGCGGTGGCCGGGTCCACGCTCGCGGTGCCGCGCAGCACCAGGCGCACCCGCCCGTCCGCCTCGGTCACCGTCTCCCGGGTGAAGTCCACCGGCTGGAAGTACTGGGCGGCGCTGGCCCGGTCCCGTAGCAGCAGGTCGACCGTGGCGGAGCCGAAGCGGTCCACGGTGTGCGCGCCCACCCAGTCCACCGCCTCGGCGACGGAGGCGGGCGGACCGTCGAGGGGCGCGGCCAGGGCGTCGGCGGGGAACGTCATCGGCGCGTCGCCGCACACGAACTCCGCGGACAGGCCGATCCGCAGCGAGCCGTCCCGCCACTCGACACCCTCGGGCCTCGCCTTCGGCGCGACGGAGGCCTCCCACTCGGCGAAGGCCACCAGGTCGTCGAGCCGGTCGTCGGCGATCAGCGCCGCGACCACCTGCTGGGTGGGCTGCAGCCCGGCCGCCACACCGGGCCCGAACCGTTCGACGACGACCCCTCGGATCTCGGTGAAGAGTTCCTGGCGGTAGCCCTCGGGGAGGGAGAGCAGCCGCTTGCCGCGCATCCGTTCGACCATCTCGTTGCGCAGCCAGCGCCGGAAGAGCCGGTCGCGCAGCGCCCCCGGCTCGGTGTACTTCTCGACGACGTCGAGCGACTCGCGCAGGTTCTTGAAGTAGCCGACCGGGTCGAAGCGCTGGAACCCAGCGTTGGCGGCGTCGGCGCGCTTGACGTGGTAGTAGCAGACGTAGTCGCTGAGCACCGAGACGTTGTCGGCCCGCAGATACGCCTCGGTGACGAAGACGTGGTCCTCCAGCCGGCGCCGGCCCTCCGGGAAGCGCAGGCCGATCCGGTCGAGGAACTCCCGCCGGAACATCTTGTGCGGGGTCAGGCTGTCGATGAGCGGGGCGTTCGCGACGGTCGCGCGCGGGTGGTTGCGCCGGAACAGCTCCACCGGCACGGGCCGCCCCTTGCCGGCCATCTTGCCGACGACCACGTCGGCGCCGTTGGCCACCGCGTAGTCGTACATCCGCTCCAGGGCCTCGTGGCCCAGGTAGTCGTCGTTGTCGACGAACATGACGAACTCGCCCCGGGAGGCCTCGATACCGACGTTGCGCGGCTTGCCCGACCAGCCGGAGTTCTCCTGGCGCAGGACGGTGAACCGGGGGTCCTCGGCGGCGAGTTCGTCGAGCCGCGCGGGGGTCCCGTCGGTGGAGCCGTCGTCGACGAAGACCGCCTCGTACTCGTCGGGCGGGAGGGACTGTCTGCGCAGGGAGGTGATGCAGTCCTCGATGTAGGGACCGGGGTTGTAGACGGGGATGACGACGCTGACCTTGACCGGCATGGATCTCCGGGTCTTTCGTGGGGATTTGTCGGGGCCGTCCCACTATGGCGTCCAGGGGGCGATGCTAGTGGCGTGGTCGCGGGGTGCCGCTGTGTCGCCCGCGGGCCCGGCAGGGCAACGGCCCGTGACGGCACGGGCGGTGCGCCCGGATGCGCACAGAGATGCGGAGGACGTCGCCTTGCCCAGAAGTTGACGCACGGGAGCGGCGGCCCGGCCGAAGTGCGCCCGCGCGCCGGTATAGCGTGGGCACCGGCGGGCGAACAGCGGTGAAGGGAGCGGAAGTTGACGATCAGTGGTGAGGGGAGCGGACGTTGACGAGCGAGCATCCGACGGGCGGGCCGGCCCCGGTCAACTCCTCCGTGGCGCACCCCGCGCGCGTCTACAACGCCTGGCTCGGTGGCCGGGACAACTACCCCGCCGACCAGGAGGCCGCCGACCTCGCGGCCGCCGCCAACCCGCAGATCGTCCCCGCCGTCCGGGCCAACCGGGCCTTCCTCGGCCGCGCGGTGCGCACCCTCGCCCAGCAGGCCGGCATCCGGCAGTTCCTCGACATCGGCACCGGCATCCCGGCCGCCGACAACACCCACGAGGTCGCCCAGCGCGTCGACCCGGGCGCCCGGGTGGTCTACGTCGACAACGACCCCGTCGTCCTCGCCCACGGCCGCGCGCTGCTCGTCAGCACGCTGGAAGGCGCCACCGACTACCTCCAGGCCGACCTGCGCGAGGTCGACCGCATCCTCGGTGCCGCGCAGGAGACGCTCGACCTCTCACGACCCGTGGGGCTCATGCTGGTGGCGATCCTCCAGTACGTCCCGGACGGCGACGATCCGCACGCGATCGTCCGGCGCTTCCTCGACGCGCTGGCCCCCGGCAGCCACCTCGTGCTCTCCCATCCGGCCGCCGACATCGGCACGGAGGCGGTCGCCGCGTCGATGAAGGTCTACAACGAGCGGGCCGCCCAGCACGCCGGGGCCACGCCCCGCACCCATGCCGAGGTGACCCGCTTCTTCGAGGGCACGGAGCTGCTGGAGCCCGGGGTGGTGCAGCTGCCGGAGTGGCGCCCGGAGGACGACACCGTCGCCCCCGGGCCGCTGCCGATGTGGTGCGGGGTGGGCCGCCTCTAAGGTGTGGCCGTGCGTCTGCTCCTGATGTCCGACACCCACCTGCCCAAGCGCGCCAAGCACCTCCCGCCCCCGCTGCTCGACGAACTCCCGCGCGCGGACGTGGTGTTCCACGCCGGGGACTGGGTGGACGCGGCCACGCTCGACCTGCTGGAGAGCCGCAGCACCCGGCTCGTCGCCGTGTACGGCAACAACGACGGACCCGAGCTGCGAGCCAGGCTCCCCGAGATCGCGTACGCCGATCTCGGGGGCCTGCGTTTCGCCGTCGTCCACGAGACCGGCGCCGCCCAGGGCCGCGAGGCCCGCTGCGCCGCCCGCTTCCCCGACACCGACGTCCTGGTCTTCGGACACAGCCACATCCCGTGGGACACCACCGCCCCCGGCGGCCTGCGCCTGCTCAACCCCGGCTCCCCGACCGACCGCCGCCGCCAGCCCCACTGCACCTACATGACGGCCACCGTCGCCGACGGCCGGCTCACGGACGTACTGCTGCACCGCCTGCCTCCCCGGTAACCGGCCGTTTCGCGATCCGGCCCGAGGGCACCCGGAACGGTCGGGCGCACAAGCAGCAAGGCGGGAGTGTCAGGGTGGCTGTGAGCACCGAGCGGCAGGTCGGCTCGCCGCGCACCGTCCTGGTCGTGATGTGCGCCGGGTACTTCCTGGTGCTGCTCGACGTCACCATCGTGAACGTGGCCCTGCCGGGCATCGGTGCCGGGTTGGGCGCCGACGTGCACGGGCTCCAGTGGCTGGTCGACGGATACGCGCTCGCCCTCGCCTCCCTCATGCTGACCAGCGGCGCGGCCGGCGACCGGTACGGGCACCGGCGGATCGTGCTGACCGGGCTCGGTGTCTTCGGCATCGGCTCGCTGGCCTGCGGGCTCGCGCCGACCGTGCCGGTGCTCGTGGCCGCCCGGGCGGTGCAGGGCGCGGGCGCCGCGCTGCTGCTGCCGGGCACGCTCGCCCTCGTCGGCCGGGCGTTCCCCGAGGACGCGGCCCGGGCCCGCGCGATCGGGGTGTGGGCGGGCATCGGAAGCCTCGCCCTGCCCGCGGGGCCGCTGCTGGGCGGAGCGCTCGTCGACGGCCTCGGCTGGCGGGCGATCTTCCTGATCAACGTGCCGATCGTGCTGGCCGCGGGCGTCTGCTCGGCGATGGTGGTCCGGGAGAGCGACGAGACGCGGGCCCGTCCCCTCGACCTGCCCGGGATGCTCTCCGGCGGGGTGCTGCTGCTCGCGACGACCTACGCCTTCATCGAGGGCGGTCGCAGGGGCGTAGGCGCACCGGAGGTCCTCACCGCGGCCGTCGTGGGAGCGACGGCCCTCGGGGCGCTCACCACGGCCGAACGCCGGCGCGGCGACGACGCGATGCTGCCGCCCGCCCTGCTCGGGCGCCCCGCCTTCACCGCGGCCAACACGACCGCCGGGGTCATGAACCTGTGCACGCTCGGCACCCTGTTCGTCCTGATGCTGTTCCTCCAGTCGGTGCAGCACCGCTCGGCGGTCCTCGCGGGCCTGGCCGTCGTCCCCCTGTTCGCCCCGCTCGCCGTCCTGGCCCCCGTCGGCGGACGCGTCACCAGCCGGTTCCTGGTGCCAAGGCATCCACCGTGCGCCCTTAAAAACTTGGCCACAGATGCTCGCGTCCACTGTGCAGTTC
>NZ_JBEYVC010000322.1:0-4828 GCF_040643855.1 Streptomyces sp. NPDC047072
TCGGAGGCGATCATTTCCAGGGTGGACTGCTGGCGGCCCAGCTCGGCGTCGACCGCGGCGGCGATCTCCGGGTCCAGCTCGTGCAGGGGCGTGTTCAGGGCGGACATACCTCTCCTCAACCGGCGGTGTACGGGAGCACGGGGCGGGCGCGTCGGCGTAGCAGCGCGTCAGAGTGTCAGCGGAAGACCACGGTGTGGTGGCCGTTGAGCAGGATGCGGCTCTCGCTGTGCCACTGGACGGCCCGCGCCAGCACCCGCGCCTCGACGTCCCGGCCCATGGTGACCAGCTCGTCGGGGTCGTGGGAGTGGTCCACACGGACCACGTCCTGCTCGATGATCGGCCCCTCGTCCAGGTCGGGGGTGACGTAGTGGGCGGTCGCCCCGACCAGCTTGACCCCGCGCTGGTGCGCCTGGAGGTAGGGGCGGGCGCCCTTGAAGCTGGGGAGGAAGGAGTGGTGGATGTTGATCGCCCGGCCCTCGAGCCGCTTGCACAGGTCGTCCGAGAGGATCTGCATGTAGCGGGCGAGCACCACGAGGTCGACGTCCAGGCGCTCCACCAGCTCCAGCAGCTGCGCCTCGGCGTCCGCCTTGGTCTCCCGGGTCACCGGGATGTGGTGGAAGGGGATGCCGTGGGTGCGCGCGAGCGGCTCGAAGTCCCGGTGGTTGGAGACGATCGCCGGGATCTCGATGTTGAGGGCGCCCGTGCTCTTGCGGAACAGCAGGTCGTTCAGGCAGTGGCCGAACTTGGACACCATGATCAGGGTGCGGGTCGGCGCGGACGCGTCGAAGAGCCGCCAGTCGATCCGGTAGGTCTCGGCCACGGCGGCGAAGTCCGCGCGCAGCCGCTCCAGTGAGGTCTCCGGGTCGGAGACGTCGAAGTGCACGCGCATGAAGAAGCGGTCCTGGAGCCGGTCGTCGAACTGCTGGCTCTCCAGGATGTTCCCCGAGTGGTCGACGAGGAAGCCGCTGACGGCGTGGACCAGTCCGGCCTGGTCCGGGCAGGAGAGGGTCAGGACGAACTCGCGGCCGGGGTGGGGGCGCGGGGGCATTGGCTCCTCCGGTGGTGCGTATTGAGCAACAAGACGAGCGATACGCAACATGGTCCGGGCGGGAAGGGGTCGGGTCAAGGGTGCATCCCGACGGAAATTCGGCGATCGAGCGCTTGAGCTCACGTTGTGTGATGAGAAATACGCGGCGTGATACGCAACGGAGTGCCCGGGTCGTGGCGGACCCGGGCACTCCTGTCAGTCAATAAAGGCTCACCGCACCTCCCGGGCGTACGGCGCCACCGCGATCCGGTCGATCAGCGGGGCGTACCGCGAACGCAGCAGCACTCCGGGGAACGTGTCCGACGCGTAGGTCGTGCCGTCGAAGTTCGGCAGTTCCTCGGACCGGAAGGAGACCGTGTTCTGTCCCTTCTTCAGCTGGACCGGGACGGTCAGCTCCCAGAAGTCGTTCTGGTGGAAGGTGTGCGGGAAGCCGACCCGCTGAACCGCGCCCCCGTTGACGGAGATGTCCGCGTGCCGGGCGAGCGGGTCCGGGTTGTAGTGCGTGGCCTCGGACTGCTCGGGGTTGGAGTAGCGGACGCGCAGCGCGTACAGGCCGGGCTTGTCCGCGGCGACCGTGAACGTCGCCGTGTTGCCGTTGCCCGGGTCGCCGCCGATCCCGGTGATCGATGTACCGTCGGTGGCCAGGGACAGCGACGCGAGGGAAGCCGTACCGGCGAGCTTCGCGTCCTGTGCCTCGTAGGTCCGCACCGGCAGCGCGCCCTCGGTGGGCGTGACCGTCAGCCGGTCGACGAGCGTCGGCGCCGAACCGCCGGTCACCGTCACCTTGTTGACGCCACCGGAGAGCGAGACCGCCACGGCACGCCGGTCCTTGGCCAGCCGCAGCACCTCGTGTCCGTTCACCGCGACCCGGCCGTCCGCGCCGCCGAGGGTGTCGACCCGGAGCGTGGCCTCGCGGTCGGCGGGGGAGTAGACCCAGAACGTCGCCGTCTGGCCCTTCGCGAGCCGGACCGCGCCCGATCCGGTGGCCGCCCGCTTCGGCAGGTCGTAGACGGGCCGCGCTCCACCGCCCAGCCACGCCAACTCACCCTCGTACACCCGGGTGTTGGCGGACGCGTCCGGCAGGGACAGCGTGAGCCGGTCCACGATGGCGTCGCCCTTGGTGACCCGCTTGCCGTCGAGGCTCTTCGCGGCCAGCGTCAGGGTGTGCTTGCCCTTGGTCAGCTTCACCTTGGTGTCGGTGTGGTCCCACACCACCCACTTGTAGCCGAGCGGCATGGACAACTCCTGCTCGCCGTCGGCCGATCCGTCCACCCGTAGGAACACGTTGGTCGGGCCCTGCTCCTTCACCTTGTCGAAGGTGTTGAGGGAGTTGGCGAAGACGCTCAGGTCGTAGGTGCCGTCCTCGGGCACGTCCACGGGGAAGTCGAGCGTGACGTCCGAGCCGGTGCGCAGCCCGCCCACGTCGTAGCCGCCGGAGGTGTAGAACTTCGACACGTCCGAAGTCGAGCCCTCCGGACCGTTCTTCGAGTAGCCGGACCCGGTGTGCGCCGCGTCCTCCGCCTCGTAGGAACCCTGCCAGCGCACCGGCGCGGCCTGCGTGCCCTTCGCCTCACCGGCCGGGCTCAGGACGATCTCGTACGCCGACGATTCCTTGAGCGTCGGGAGCGTGCCGTCGCCGAAGTCGACGGAGACCGTGCCGTCGGCGCCGACCTTCAGGTTCGTCTCCGTGAGGAGCTTCGGGCCGGAGTTGTCGCCGATCTGCCCGCTCCAGTCGATCTCGCGGACCCAGGCGTGCACCCGGCCGCCGAAGACCTTCCCGGGGACGCCGGCGAAGGTGATGTGCCCCTTGCCGGTGGAGCCGCCGAAGATCAGCCGGGCCTGCTTCTTCTTCTCGTCGAGGGTGGCGACGCCCTGCATGGTGTAGTTCTGGCCCGGGAACGGCGGGTTCACCGTCACGGTGTGCCCGCTCATCGAGGCGTACGAATTCAGCAGCCACCACTGGCCGTTGCCCCGGTTGGACTGCACCGCCGAGTCGGACAGATTGCCGTCGATGTTCCAGTACGCGATGTCGGCGTCCACCTTGGACTCCTCGATCGCGGAGACCCACTGGATCATCTGGCCCGGCACCGAGGTGTGGTAGTTGAACGCGTACTCGTTGATGTTGACGGGGAGTTGGGTGCCCTCGCGGGAGGTCCCCTTGAACAACTCCTTCTCCCACGAACGGTACTTGGCCACACTCGCGCGCACGGCCTCCGGGTGGCTCAGCTCGTGCCAGGTGATGACGTCCGGCAGGGTGCCGGCGGCCAGCGTGTGCGTGAGGAAGCCCTTCACCTGGTCGTACAGAACACTGGTGTTGGGCCCGGCGATCCGCGCGTCCGGCATCCTGCCCTTGATGAGCCTGTACGCCGAGTCCCAGGCGGCGAAGTAGGCGTCCGGGTCGCTCAGCCAGCTGACCTTGTCGTAACTCCACTGCCCGGTACCGAACATGTTGCCCTCGGGCTCGTTGAACGGCACGAAGACGATGTTGTCCTGGTACTCCTTCGGCAGCTGGAGCACCTGGTCGACTTGCTTGGCGATCTTCTCCTCGTAGAGCTTGAGCTTCTCCGCGGGGGTGTCGCCGGGCCACTCGTACGGGAAGCCGCGGTGGATGTCGGTCATATAGATGTACACGTCACCGTCGGTGGAGTCGGCCAGCGGCTTCACCACCTCCAGGGCGTCGGCCCCCGGGTGCTGCGGGCCGTCCTGCGCCTTGGTCGAGACCGTGCGCAGGCCCATGCCCTCGATGAGGTTGTTGGTGGGGACGTCCGGCCCGTACACGCCGTAGAGCGTGCCGGAGGCGCCCCCGTGGAACGCGCCGGTGTCCGAGCCGAGGTCCACGGTGAGCTGCCCCTCGCGGACGACGGTCACGGTCGCCTGTACGGAACGCCCAGCCGCCGTACCCGCCACCGTGAAGCTCCCCGGCTGCGCGTACTTCTCGGCCGGTACGGCGTCCCAGACGATCGGCGTGTCCCGGTCGTAGCCGTCGGAGTAGGTGGAGCGGACCGCCGCGGGGAGGGAGGGGGCGGTGCCGGTGGTGGTGCGGACCTCGAAGGACGTCTGCGCGAGGTCCTTGAGGGTGGGCACCTCGGAGACCGTCCCGGCCACCTGCTCGGCGTTGAGCGCCGCGTGCCACACCGCGAAGTCGTCGATCGAGCCCTTGAGTAGCGGGTCCTGGTAGAAGGACCTGCCTATGTAGCCGGCCGCCGTCGCCGAGCTGCTCAGCAGATCCCTGGCCTTGACGGAGGTCGGGGAAGAGGAGACCGCCACGCCGTCGAGGTAGGTCGTCACGCGTCCGGCCGTGGTGTCGAGGGTGACCGTGACGGTCCGCCACTGGTCGGCGGGGAGCGGGGCGTACCCGGAGACCTGGGCCTCCGCGCCGCCTCCGCCGGTGGTCACGGCCGTGCGCAGGACGGAGCCGTTGGACGGGGTGGTGAAGAGGTACTTGCCGGTGTCGGTGCCCAGGTCGAAGATCCGCTGCCAGGCCGACGCGTCGTCGCCCCAGCGCACCCGGGCGGAGACCGTCAGATCGCTCGCGTCCCCGAGCACCTCGCGGGGCAGCCGGACGTACGCGCCGTCCGAGGTGGGCGCGCCGCCGGGCAGGGCGAGCGCCTGGCCGCCGTCCGCGCCCGCGACGGACTGCGCGGTGGACTGGTTGACCAGGGTCGCCGTCAGACCGTTGCCGGAACTGTCGGTGATCTTCCCGGAGGCGAGATCGTCCGGCCTGTTGCGCGCCCTGGGCCTGGGCCGCGGCGCACTGCTCGGGACGATCACCCTGGAGGC